>PXDP01000044.1 GCA_003565035.1 PVC group bacterium
CCGATGACTCCATCCGACGCATCAAGGGCGAAAAGCGCCCCCTGGTGGCGGAACCCCATCGGGCCACGCTGCTGGCCGCGCTCGAATCCGTGGATGCGGTGGTGCTGTTCGACGAGGACGAACCCAAGGATCTGATTGCCCAATTGTTGCCGGACATCTTGGTGAAGGCCGAGGACTGGAGCCATTATGTCAGTGGCCGCGACATCGTGGAAGCGCATGGCGGTGAAGTGCGTTTGGCACCCATGACGGAGGGCTTGTCGACTTCGGCGCTGCTGGACAAAATCTGCCGGACGTTCACCGGGCAACCCGCGCAACTCGATCCGCAGCAACAGCGGGGGTAGGCGGGTTTTGCCAAGGGGGATCAATCCGCCTTACCCCCGGGGTTGAATGCGGAGGAGGATCAGGCCGAGGGCGGCGAGGAGATAGGCACCGGCGGCGAGGAAAAAGAGGTGGGAGAAGCCGCCGCGGAAGGCGAGCAGGGCGGCGGCGGGGCCGGTGAGAACGGCGACGGCGCTGTCGATGCCGCAGGCCCAGGGGATTTGTCGGGGGCTGCGCTCGGCGAGGATGCGGATGCCCAGGGGAAAGGGCATGCCCAAGGGAATGGCCAGCAGCAGGAGCAGGCCGCCGCCGACGCCGAAGCGGACGGGGGCCGCGCTTCCCAACAGGGCGTTCACCATTGCGTTCACCAGGGGAACGGAGAGTGTCATTCCGAGGGCGATGGCCAAAAGGAGCTTGGCCAACAAACGGGGATGGTCGGGGAGTTTCCGGCTCCAGGCGCTGCCCAGTCCCATGCCGCAGAGCAGGGTGGCGATGACCACGGCGGCGCTGATCACCGGATGTCCCCAGAGGAGGGTGAGGCGTTGCATCAGGGCCACCTCGAACATCATGAACCCCATGCCCAGTCCGGAAAAGGTCAGCAGGGTGAAGCCGGAACCGCGCAGAGATTTTCGCAGGGGGATGAGGGGGCCGAACACGAGGACGGCCACCCCCGCGGCGAGCAACATCAACAAGGCCCGCAAAAAAACGGGACCGCGTTCGCTGACGCTGAGTTGATCCAAATCGGGGCTGCGGTCGCCGGGGTGTAGGAATTGATTGAAAAACGGGCGGTTGTCGGTGGGGGCGCGTACATCGAAGCGGTATCGCTGGTAGACGCTTTCGGGGTTTGTTCCCAGGAGCGCGGCGATGAGTTCGTCCAACTCGCCGCCGGCCTCGCCGTGACTGCGGGGGGCGTCCGAAGGGGGCCAGATGAGGTCAAATCCCTTTTCCGCGCAGAAGGCTGGGACGGCTTCGATTTCGGACGAAGAAACGGGGACAGGCCCCGTCAAAACCGACATCGAGCCCCAGCCGCGGACGATGAGCATGTGTTCGCCGGGAGAAGTGAGACCTTCCCGACGCAGGGCCGTGGCCGCGAGGTCGATGATGCGGGGGGCGTGGCGCAGGGGTTCGTCCAGCCAGACGTTGAAGGCCAGATGGCCGTCGGGGGAAAGGCGGTTGAGGGCCGTCCGCACGGATTCAAGCGTGAAGAGGGTATCTTCGCCCAGGGTTTGCAGTCCGCCGGGTCCGCCAAACTGGCCGCGTTCGGGGAAGACGATCAAATCCCGGAGCGGCCGGGTTGCATCCGCGAGGAAGAGGCGAGGATCGCCGCGGTGGAGGGTGACGCGTTCGGGATCCAGCAGGGGGTTCATCCGCGCGACGAGAAGGGGATGGGCTTCCACGGCGGTGAGGGTGGCGGCGGGGGATGCCAAAAGCGCGGGCGTGCCTCCGGGGGCGAGATAAAGCGCGTTTTCCGGGTCGGCGGCGGCATACGGAAGCGCCCGGGGCGTTTGGGAGAGGATGTCGGCGGCGGGATCGTCGGGGGAGAGTAAAATTCCGGACGTATCTCCGTCCACATGCAAATGGGGCGGGGCGGGGACGGGTCCGGTGTAGCGGAGGCTGAGGTCGGGAGCGTGGCGGAGTCCGGGCGCGGTCACCACATCTACCCGCCCAAGGGCATGGGGGAAAGGCCCTTCGCGTTCCGCGTCCGGCAATTGCAGGGCGTAGCTGAGGTCTTTGTAGGGCGAGCGGGGCAGGGGAGGGGCGGCGAGAGCCGCGATGAGGAGGGCGGCGGTGGTGGGGATGAGGGCGATGGGTTTGGGGCGGGTGACGAGGGCGGCGATGAGCGCGAGAACGGCCAGGGGCGTGGTCAATTGTTCGGGTTGCCAGAGTTGAAGGCTGGCCAGGGCGAGCACGGCGCCGGCGGCGGAACCGAAAAGGTTGGCGGCGTAGAGGCGGTTGATTTGTTTGGCGTCGGTGGCGAAAGCGATGGACAAGGCACAGGCGCCAAAGAAAAAAGGTGGGAGAAACACCGCGCCCAAGCCCACGAGCCGAAACCATTGACCCCGCTCCGCGTGCAGGAGATCCACCTCCAGTCCGTCCAAAAGCGGGCGCGCGGGCAGCGGAAGCAGGGCGGTAAACACGGCGCAGAGCAACAAGGCGGGGGGAAAGAGACGCTCCAGACCGGGGAGGGTGTGGCTCTCGGATTGCCGGGCCCGCCAAAGCGTGAGCACCGAACCGCCCGCGCCGAATCCCAGCAGGGCCACGGAAAGGACCACGTAGGCGAGGTGGTGCCCCTGGGCATAGCCCAGCATTTGCATGAGGGCCACCTGCAGGGCCAGGAGAACCACGGAAATCAGGAAGACGGGCAGACCGGTTTTCATACCTCCATGGAAACCAGAAAGCGGGGAAAGGTTCAATCAAAACTTTCACACTTGCCTTGTGGGGCGTTCCGGTTACAAAAGCCACATGAATGCAAGCTCCACCAACAGACCCGGGCGGAGATCCAATGCCCGGATGCGGGCGGGGCTCCACCGAGTGATTTTCCGATCCGATTCGCCCGCGGGCAAAAGTTTTGACGTGCTGTTGATCGTGGCCATCCTCGCCAGCGTGCTGGTCACGGTTCTGGACAGTGTCCCCGCTTTTCGCGAATCCCATGGGCTTTTGCTCTTTGTTTTGGAGTGGAGCTTCACGGTGCTTTTTGCCGCGGAGTATGGCCTGAGGCTGTACAGCGCCCGCCATCCCAAGCACTATGCACGAAGTTTTTTCGGGGTGGTGGACCTCATCGGCTGGTTGCCCACGGTGGTGGGGTTGCTGATTCCGGGGAGTCATTATTTGACCACCTTCCGGGTGATCCGGGTGTTGCGCATTTTTCGGATCCTGAAAATGGCGGCGTATATCGAGGAGGCCGAGTATTTGATGAACGCCCTGCGCAGTGGACACCGGAAGATCCTCATTTTTTTGGGCGGGGTGCTGACCCTGGTGATGATCCTCGGCAGTCTGATGTATCTGATCGAAGGTCCCGGGCACGGCTTCACCAGTATTCCCGTGAGTATTTACTGGGCCATTGTCACGCTCACCACCGTGGGATACGGGGACATCAGTCCGCAAACGCCGGCGGGTCAGTTTTTGTCCTCGGTGGTGATGATCCTCGGCTATGCCATCATCGCGGTGCCCACGGGGATCGTTTCCGCGGAATTCATCCGCCA
>PXDP01000310.1 GCA_003565035.1 PVC group bacterium
CCTGATGGTGGCTATTCCCGCCATGGTCTTTTACTCGCTCTTCCGCGGACGGCTGACCAAGCTCACCGGCAGCATGGAACTCGCAGCCACGAATGTGGTGACCCTGCTGGCGCATCGGAAATCCGGGCAATGAATTTCGCCAAACACAAGCCCCCGGCCCTGCAGTTTCAATTGGCGCCCATGATCGATGTGGTGTTTCTGCTGCTGTGCTTTTTTATGACCTCCACGCTCTTTGCACAGTGGGAAACCGAGATGGATATCACGCTGCCCACTGCGGTTTCGGGTCAGATCCCACAGCGTCTGCAGGGGGAAATTATCCTGAATATCTTCCCGGACGGGCGGGTGGTTGTGAATCAACGGACGCTCGATGAAGCGGGTCTGGCGGAATTTCTGGTGCGGATTGCCGATTTGTTTCCCGGGCATGCCGTGGTGTTGCGCACCGATGAGGACACCCCGTTTCGGTATCTGATGCGGGTTATGGATCTTTGCCGCCGGGCGGATATCTACAACATAAGCTTTGCCACCGGGATTCCTGAATAAAGCTTATGCGCTGGAACGGACGCTATCTGCTGATTTGCATTCTGGCCACATGTTTAGGGGTCCAGAAGCCCCTGTCTGCAGAGAACCTTTCACCGGCTGGACCGGCGGAGGACGAGCGGCTTCTGGCGGATGGGCTTTTTGCCCGGGGATTTTATCAGATGGCTCTGCGGGAATACGAAAAGATACTCGAGGCCCATCCGCAATTTGAAGGACGGAGTGCGCTCCTCTTCCGGGCGGCTGAATCCGCACGGCGTCAGGACCGCATTTCGCTGGCCCGGAGTTTATATGAGGACGTTATACGCCAGGAGGATGCGGAGGAGTTTTCCGGTCGATCCCGGCTGCGTCTGGCGGATATCGCCTATGATCTGCAGGAGTTTGAAACTGCCCGACGTCACGCCGCAGCCCTGCTTGAGCAATCCCCGGGGCCGGAGCTTGCGGCCGCGGCACTGCATACGCTGGCCAGTGCGGCGCAGCAGGTGGGGGATTCGGCCGCGGCCCGGAGCTGGCAACGCCAGTTGGTGCAGGAATTTCCAAGGGATCCGCACGCGGCCTATGCCGCGCTGATGCTGGCCAGGACGGCTCCCCGGGAAGAGGCCCATGAACGGCGTCAATGGTACACGGCGGCCCTGCAGAATCCGCCTTCGCCTGATTTGGAGGTGGAGGCATTATGGGGCCTGGGCATGCTGGAACTGGATGCCGGCGATGCCCAGCAGGCCGCAACGTATTTTGACCGGCTGTGGCGGGCGCATCCGGATCATCCCAGAGTGCAGACCGGCAGTCTGACCATTGCCTGGGCCCTGATGATGGCAGAGCGTTTTGAGGAAGCGGTGTTGTTTTCGGCGGAGGTTCCGGAACGGCGCAGGGTGGAGCATCCGGATACCTGGCTGTTTTTGGAGGCGGTTTCTTTGCGGAACACCGAAAAAGAAGAGGCCGCTTATCAGCAGTTCCGGCAGCTCATGGATCAATTTCCGGGTTCCCGCTTCCGTGCCCGGGCCGCATTCGAGCTGGCACTGATTTACAAAGATCGCGGGGACCACCGGAAGGTAACCGCCCTTGCGGATGATTTGCTGGCCTTTCCGGAACGGCGGGAGGATGCTCTGTGGATCCTGGCGGAAAGTCACCGGATTCTGGGACGGACAGAGGAGGCACTGCAGCGGTACAAAGAACTTGCGGACCGTCATCCCGCCACGCCACGCGGGCGGGACGCCGCCTTTCAGCGGGCCCTGCTGCTGCGCCGCAGAGATGCCGTGGAGGGTGCCCAGGCACTGACCGCCTTTGCGGATGATCATCCGGATGACCCGCGGGCCTTCAGTTCTCTGCGGGCTGCCGGCACCCTGTTTGCGGAGCAGGGAATGGCCAACGCGGCCCGACGGGCCTGGCGTCAGGCTCTGGATCAATATCCGGCTAACCCGGACCGGGTTGAAGTGGAATTCGCTCTGGGCATTCTGGAGCTGCGCGATGGGGATACGATCACCGCCCGGGGGCTGTTTGAGGCTCTGCTCGAACGGGATCCGCAGGGCCCCCGGAGTATACTCGCCAGCTACTGGCTGGCCGTTTTAGCGGCTGAGCGGCAGGATGCGGATGCCGAAATTCTCCTGCGCCGGGCTCTGGAGCGGGAGCAGACTCCGGAAAATCTCCGGAATCTCCGCCTGCGTCTGGCCCGCCTTCTTGAGGAGGAAAATTCTCTGGAGGCTGCCGAGGCGGAATATGCAGAACTGCTCCGTGAACCCGGCGCACCGGGCCTGTCGGACGCGCGTCTGGTTTGGATGCTTCAGCGGGCCCGGGCGCAGCCGAATCATGACCGGATGTTTGCGATTGCGGAGCGGATGACCGAGGAACTCCGGGCCGGGTCCACCCGCGAGGCCGGCTACTATGCCCTTGCGGAAATTGAATACGCCCGGGGAAATACGCCTGCGGCCATCCGGGCCTGGCGGACCGGACTGAATATGGGCGGGGAGCGCCGGCGGACTGCCGAAGCGGCCTATGCTCTGGCCCGGGCACTCCTGGAGACCGGCGAAACCGAAGAGGCTGAAGATCTTTTTCAGCAGGCCATGCGGTGGGCGGCCCGAATGGAGGATTCGGCATTGCAGGCCCGCAGTATGATGGGTGTGGGAGACCTTTTTGCCCGCCGGGAAGCCTGGGAAGAGGCCGCAAGAATGTATATGGGACTGGCGGTATTGTTTGAAGATCCAGAATTGAGCCCCCGGGCTCTGCAGCGGGCCGCCGAGGCCTTCCAACAGGCGGGACGCCCTGGGGAAGCCCGGAAAGCCCTTGACGAACTGCAAACCCGTTTTCCCGGTCCACCTGAAACGCCATGAACCCGCGTCCCCGAAAGGAAATCCAATTGAGTCTGCCCACGTCCCCCCGATCCGCCCAGCCTGTTTTACTGCCGGTTCCCGGTGCCTCCTGGGAGGTGCGCGCCCGTGCACACCGGAGCTTGGCCAGTCAGACCCCGTTTGAGGAGGGCAATGTCATCTGTTCCCGGCTGGTCCGCAAGCCGGAGGGCATTCTGCGTGAAGATTATCTGCAGGAGGAATGGACCCCGGAACTTGCCGCCTCCGCAATGTTTCACTGGAAAACAAAATACCGTAAACCGGCCCCTAAAAAAGAGCCGCCGTTCCGGGAGGAGAATGCGGAAGAGCTGCTGCAGGATTTGCTGGAACGCAAGGAGGCCTCCACGGTCAATACGGTCTATATTCTGGCCTTGATGCTGGAGCGCAAACGGATTTTACTTGAGCGTGGCACCCTGCAGGATGTGGATGGGAGCCTGATCAGGATTTATGAAAAAAAGGACGGCGGCGAAACCTATATGATTCAGGACCCGGGGCTGACCCTTGACCAGATTGCCGATGTGCAGCAGGAGGTGGCCCTGGAGCTGGGATGGATTAAACCGCCCGCTGAACCTGATGCGCCGGAACCTGACGCTCCGGAGCCTGACGCTCCGGAACCTGA
>PXDP01000336.1 GCA_003565035.1 PVC group bacterium
CATGGCTGAATACGACGATACCGTCATCCACGAAGCGGATGGCATCCAGGAACTCGACAACAAACTCCCCCGCTGGTGGGTGCTGCTGTTTTACATCTCTATCGCCTTCGCGTTTGTTTATCTGGCCTTTTTCCATGTCTTCGGCTTCGGCAAAGGACAGCACGAACGCTATGAAGCGGAAGTCGCCCGGGCCGAAGCCCGACTCGCCGCCCGCCAGGCCCGCGCCGGGGACACCTTCGACTATTCGGTGCCCTCCTTCGAAACCGCCGTGCTCGATCAGGGACAGCAGCTGTTCATGACCCACTGCGCCGCCTGCCACCACAGCACCGGCCGCGGCCTCATCGGCCCCAACCTCACCGACGCCTACTGGATTCACGGTGCCACCTTCGACGACTCCATGTACGTCATCGCCGAAGGCGTGCTCGAAAAAGGCATGCAGGCCTGGAAAACCATGCTCTCCCAGAGCCAGCGTCACGCCGTCGCCAGCTACATCTACAGCATCCGCGGCTCCAACCCCGACGCCCCCCGCGCCCCCGAAGGCGAATTCGTCGAGGGGTCCGACAGCCCACAGTGGGGACTTTAGGAGAGGTCAGAGGGCAGAGGTTAGAGTTCCGCAATCATCGAGTTAAAAACCCAAACTTTAAATTAAACCTGAAACAGTGACATCCAGTCCTAATCCTAATCCTAATCGTAATCGTAATCGTAATCGTAATCGAAACCGTCTGCACACACCGATTAAGATTATGAGTAAGAGTATGATTAAGAAACAGCTCTCAAAATCTTTTTCCTCCAACTTTTCTACCCTCTTAATTCTTCCCTGACCTCTTCTTCTCTTCTCTATCCTCTACCCTCTCCCTGACCTCTACCCTCTACCCTCTACCTGACCTCTACCCTCTACCCTCTACCCTCTCCCATGGACTCTTTCCGCGACACCATTCCAACCGTAGACACCCAGGGCCGCCGCGTCTGGATGTACCCTCGCAAGCCGCCCACCGGCAAGCGGGCCGCCAAAAACGCGCCCAATTTCTTTGCCTGGCGCACCTACCTGAGCTGGTTCCTGCTTGCGGTGCTGGTGTTCGGACCCTTCATCAAAATCGGCGGACGCCCGCTGCTGATGATGAATATCCTCGAACGGAAATTCTCCATTTTCGGCATCATGTTCTGGCCCCAGGATTTCCCCATCTTCGCCCTGGCCATGATTACCGGCTTCGTGATGCTTGTCCTCTTCACGGCCGTCTACGGACGCATCTTCTGCGGCTGGGTCTGCCCGCAAACCGTGCTCATGGAAATGGTCTTCCGCAAAATTGAGTACGCCATCGAAGGGGACGCCGGCGAACAGAAAGCCCTCAACGCCCGCCCCTGGGATCAGGAGAAAATCACCAAAAAAGCCATCAAACACAGCATCTTTTTTCTGATTTCGTTCATCATTTCCAATCTGCTCCTCGGCTACATCATTGGCGGCGACGCCCTGATTGATCTGATCACCTCCTCCCCCACCCAGCACGCCGGCGGCTTTTTTGCCCTCCTGCTCTTCACCCTGCTTTTCTACGGCATCTTCGCCCGCTTCCGCGAACAGGCCTGCACCTTCATCTGCCCCTACGGACGCTTTCAGTCCGTGCTCCTCGACGAAAACAGCCTCGTGGTCGCCTACGACAACAAACGCGGCGAAGAACGCGCCCGGCTCGTCAAAGGCCAAACCTGGGAGGAACGCCTCGGCATCGGCAAAGGCGACTGCGTGGACTGCAACCTCTGCGTCACCGTCTGCCCCACCGGCATCGATATCCGCAACGGCACCCAGATGGAATGCGTCAACTGCTGCAACTGCATCGACGCCTGCAACTCCGTCATGGAACGCATCAAGCGCCCCGCGGGCCTCATCCGCCACGCCTCCATCAACAACATCGAAAAAGGCGAAAAATTCTCCATCACCCCGCGCATCAAAACCTACAGCATTCTGCTGGGGATTCTCATGACCGCGCTCATCGCCCTGCTCGTCACCCGCGATCACGTCAACATGGACCTGCTCCGCGTCCGCGGCAGCTGGTACCAGACCCAGCCCGACGGCCGCATCACCAACATGTTCGAAGGCACCTTCTTCAACAAAACCGGCACCGACCTCGAAGGCACCCTGGTGCTCCTCTACCCCGAAGGCGACCTGACCTACACCGACCAGACCCTCCAGCTCGCGGCCGAGGAAGCCACCCGCACCATTGTGGTGGTATCCCTCAAACCCGAATCCATCACCGGACGCGAAACCTCCATGGACATCGGCCTCGAAGTCAAAGGCCGCATTGTCGACCACGTCAAAACCACCTTCATGGCTCCCGAAACCGCCGTACAGCGCCGACGATAACTCCACCCGCATGACCGCTTCCGAAAACACATCCCCGCCCCCCCGCAAACCCCGCTGGCCCCTCTGGCCCGTGGGCATTGCCTCGTACTATGTGTTTTTTGTGATCCTCTGTTTTGTCTTTGCGTTCATGGCCCGCAAAGTCCGCTTCGACCTCGTGTCCGACAGCTACTACGAAAACGCCGTCAATCACGACGACCTCATGCGCGCCAAAGCCCGCGTGCGCGCCCTGGCGGTGCAGCCGGCTCTCGAAGTCGATGAACCCCAACACCGCCTCATCGTCCACATGCCGCCCGAAGCCCGGGGCGCCCTCCTCACCCTCTTCCGCGCCGCCGATGCCCGCGAGGACCGCGTCTACGCCCTGCAGGACATCGTCCCCTCCGTGATCGACTACGGAACCCTCCCCCACGGCCGCTGGCAGGTGCAAATCCGCTGGGAAACCGACGGCCGCGCCCACTATTTTCAGGAGGACGTTTTTCTGCCATGAACACCTACTGGGCCGCTCTCATCCTCGGACTCGCCGGCAGCCTCCACTGCCTCGGCATGTGCGGTCCCCTGGCCCTCGCCCTCCCCGCCGCACGCGATGCCACCCGGGGCCAGCGCATCCTCGGACGCCTCGCCTACAATGTCGGCCGCGCCTGCACCTACGCCGGAATGGGCATCTTCGCCGGACTCCTTGGACACGTCCTCCAGCTCGGCGGCGTCCAGCGCTGGGTCTCCATCCTCCTCGGCATCCTGCTGATCGCCACCCTGCTGTTCTCCTCGCACCACATGCCGGAATGGATCCTCAACACCTTCTACCGGCCCGTGCAGAAGGGTCTCGGCAAACTCCTCAAGCGGCAGGGCACCTCCGGCCTCTTTCAAATCGGACTGCTCAACGGACTCCTCCCCTGCGGCCTCGTCTACGCCGCCCTCGCCGGGGCCTCCCTGCAGGATGGGCCCCTCCGCGGAGCCGCCTACATGTTCATCTTCGGACTCGGCACCCTCCCCATGATGTTCGCCGTCTCCATGGGCGGCCTCACCCTCCGCTCCCCCAAATTCAAACCCGTTTTACAATACCTCGTCCCGGCCCTCACCCTCGCCGCCGGAACCCTGCTCATCCTGCGGGGACTGTCGCTCGGCATTCCCTACATCA
>PXDP01000112.1 GCA_003565035.1 PVC group bacterium
GCCCCGCCAAAGCCCCCGGTCGGGTCTGCAAGACGCGCCGTAGAGCAAGGGCCCGCACCCCGACTACCGGAGGCAGGCTAGCCGCCCATTATAACGCGTAAAGACCCACTGCACCAGCAGCGCGTGCCGGCATGAGGAGAGCGCGAGGATCAACCGATGGTGAAGCTTTCGCCGCAACCGCATTCGGCGGTCACATTGGGATTGCGGAAGCGAAACTCGCGCACCAGGCCGTCGTGGACGAAATCCACTTCCGTGCCCGTCACCATCGGCAGGGCCTTGTCCGAGACGATGACTTTCAGCCCGCGGGCCTCGAACACGTGATCCGAATCCTCGGAGCCCCGGGCAATGCCCACATCGTAGGCCCAGCCCGAACAGCCGGTTCTGCGCACGTCGACACGCAGGCCAATGCCGCCTTCCTTGCGCATGAAGTCCCGCACGCGGTCGGCGGCCGCTTCGGTCAGAGAAATCTGTTCCTGGTTCATCAGATGCCATCCGTTCGAGTTGCTGAATCCATTATTATCAGGCCTGTCGATCTTTCATTCAATCACGGGAATTTTCATCACCATGCCCACAGCAAGCGTGCGCGAGGTACTGGGCGGCGAACTGGCGGTCGGAACCGAGGTGCTGGTCCAGGGCTGGGTCCGCACCCGGCGCGACTCCAAGGCCGGTTTTTCATTCATCCACATCAATGACGGCTCCTGCTTTGCCAACCTGCAGCTGGTTGCCGACAAGGATCTGCCGAACTACGAGGCCGGGATTCTGCGCCTGACCAGCGGGGCGTCCGTGTCCTGCCGGGGAACCGTCGTCGAATCCAAAGGACGCGGCCAGACCGTCGAGATCCAGGCGCTGGATATCGACATTCCCGGGCTGGTCGAGGATCCCGACCACTATCCCATCCAGCCCAAGCAGCACTCGTATGAATTTCTGCGCTCCGTTGCCCACCTGCGGCCGCGCACCAATACGTTCGGCGCGGTCACCCGGATCCGACATGCCGCGGCGCGCGCGATCCACGAGTTTTTCGATACCAACGGCTACTTCTGGGTCAACACCCCGATCATCACCGCCTCCGATGCCGAAGGCGCGGGCCAGCTGTTCCGGGTCAGTACGCTCGATCTGATGAACCTGCCCCGCACCGATCAGGGCCAGGTTGATTTCGGCAAAGATTTTTTCAGCCGTGAAACCTTTCTGACCGTTTCCGGCCAGCTCAACGTCGAGGCCTTCTGCCTGGCCATGAGCAAGGTCTATACCTTCGGGCCGACTTTTCGCGCCGAAAACTCCAACACCGCCCGCCACCTGGCCGAATTCTGGATGGTGGAGCCCGAGGTGGCCTTTGCCGACCTGGATGACCTGGCGACACTGGCCGAAGACTTCCTGAAATTCGTGTTCCAGCGCGTCCTGGAGCGCTGCCCCGATGATATGGCGTTTTTCGCCGAGGCCGTGGAACCAACGGCGATCAGCCGCCTGGAAAGCCTGGTCGACAGCCGCTTCGAGCGCATGGACTACGGCGAGGCCATCAAGATCCTCCAGGCCTCGGGCAAGAAGTTCGAATTCAGGCCCGACTGGGGCGTCGACCTGCAAACGGAGCATGAGCGCTTCCTGACCGAACAGCACTGCAAGGCACCGGTGGTAGTCATGAACTACCCCGATGAGATCAAGGCCTTCTACATGCGCCTGAACGACGACGGCAAGACCGTTGCCGCCATGGACGTACTCGCACCCGGCATCGGCGAGATCATCGGCGGCAGTCAGCGCGAGGAACGCCTGGGCTTGCTGACTCAGCGCATGAAACACCATGGTCTCGACGAGCACGACTACAGCTGGTTTTTGGACCTGCGCCGCTATGGCACGGTGCCACACGCAGGCTTTGGTCTCGGGTTTGAGCGTCTGCTCAACTACATTACCGGCCTGAGCAACATCCGCGACGTGATCCCCTACCCCAGAACACCCGGCAGCGCCCCGTTCTAGGATCGCTGCGTGGTCAGTTCCGAGCCAGCAAACAGCGATGGCCTGCTCCAGGCCATCCTGGACCAGGCCTTCAACTCCGTGGTCATTACCGACGCCCGTTTCGACCACGGCGGGCCTCTGATTCAGCACTGCAACCCGGCCTTCTGCCGAATGACCGGCTACTCGGCCGAAGAACTGATCGGGCGCTCGCCGCGGATTCTTCAGGGACCCGACACCGACCCGGCCGTAATCGACGAACTGCGCCGTTGCCTGAAGGAGCAGCGCTTTTTTCAGGGCGCAACGATCAACTACCGCAAGGACGGCACGCCCTACAACGTCGAGTGGAATATCTCGCCGATCCACGACCGCAGCGGTCGGGTGCGCCATTTTGTTTCGCTGCAGCAGGACATTACCGCGCGCGTCATGGCCGAAAGCGAACGTGATCTACTGGCACGAGCGCTGAACGTAACCCGGGATCCGATCCTGATCACCGATGCCAACGCCCGCATCGTGTTTGCCAACCAGGCCTTTGAACAGTTGACCGGCTACACCGCTGAGGAAATTCACGGCAAGACCCCGAAATTCCTGCAGTCGGGTCAGCAATCGGAAGATTTCTACGCGTTGCTCAAAGATGCACTCTCACGCGGCCAACCCTTCCGTGCCACCTTTGCCAACCTGCGCAAGAGCGGCGAGTTGTACTACGCAGACCAGAGCATCGCCCCGATCAGTGATGCAGACGGTCGGGTCCAACACTTCGTCAGCGTCAGCAAGGACATCACGACCACCGTCGAGCGCCAACAACAGCTATCCGAGCAGGCCAGTCGCGACGCGCTGACCGGCCTGCTGAACCGCCGCGCCGGTGACCAGGTGTTGGAGGATGCACGAGCGGCGGCCGTCACCCGGCAGCGCCCGTTTTCCATCGTGATGGGCGATATCGATCATTTCAAAAAAGTCAACGACCGCTTTGGCCACGCCATCGGCGACCGTGTCCTGGTGGACATGGCAAAACGCCTGATGGCCCAGATTCGCGAAACCGACCATGCAGTGCGCTGGGGAGGCGAAGAGTTTCTGGTTCTGCTCGGCAACGCGCCTGTGGAGGTGGCGGCAACAACGGCCGAGCGGATTCGCCGGGTAACGGAAAACCAGCCGGATCCGCAGGCCGGAACCATTACCGTCTCGCTGGGCTGTGGCCAGTGGCGCGACGGCGAATCCATCGATGCTCTGGTCGATCGGGTCGACCAGGCAATGTATCGGGCCAAGGAAGGGGGCCGCAACCGGGTGGTTGTCGCCGAGGGCTGATCAGGGGCTCACCGGGAACACCAGCCCGGCCAGCCAGAACCAGAACGGCACGCTTACCGCGGATAGCAGTACCCCCCAGGCCACCATCGCCGGGGCCAGACGCACCGCCAGACCGGCCGAGGTCAGCAACGCTGCAGCCGTGATCATGGGCGGCATCGCCGACTCCAGCACCGCCACCAGGGCAATGTCGCGCTCAGCCCCGAGCGCCAGCGCCATCAGCAGCGCCAGGCCGGGCAGAACCAGCAGCTTGCCGACCAGGCCGAGGACCAGCGGCAGGCGATCGCGCCGAACCAGGCGCAGCTGCAGACTCATGCCGATGGCCAGGGTCACCAGCGGCAGAAGCATGTCGGCAAATCGGACCGTGATCTGCATCAACCAGTCTGGAAACCAGTGGTTGCCCAGCACGAGCGCAAACAGCAGCGCAATGAACGGCGGAAAAGTCACGATCCGCCTGGCCATGGACTTCAGACCGGGATTGGCGCCTTCCCCGTACCAGCCGACCACGAACAGGACATGGGTACAGACAATCAGAAACGAGCCGAACTGGTCGTAGACCACAGCAAGACGGATGTATTCCGGCCCCAGCAGCGCCTCGATCAGCGGAAAGCCCAAAAACGAGGTATTGCCCAACGGGATCAGCACCAGCAGCGCGGCCGTGGCCTCGCGCGAGAGTTCCAGAAGGCGGGCCAGCGGCAAAACGACCGCTACCGTCACCGCCAGCAACAGCCAGGGAATCACGATCAGCGGCACCAACGACCAGGCCGGCTCCAGGGTCGGCACGTGAATCACGATCAGCGCCGGCAGACACAGGGTGATGACGACCCGATTGAGCACGTCGGGGGTCGCCGAAGGCAGAATCCCGGCGCGCGCGAACACCCAGCCGGCCGCGATCAGACTCAGGATAATCAGGTAGGAGGTCACGAAGCGGAAATATTTGGAGGTACTGATATCATAGGCCACTCGCGCCAAAGGAGGGCATGGAAGCCGGGCTGCCACAAAGGTGGTTCGGCTGTTGACGAGGAAAACCATGGCAGCCGACCACTCTGGTTCCACCCAGCCTCACCAGCGCCTGATCTGGTTTTTCCAGGTGCTGGGCCTGCTGCTGTTGATCTGGATCGCCCTGAACGGGCTGGACGATCTTCTGGTGGGCCTGCTGGCGGCCGCTGCCGGCGCTGGTCTGGGTGCCTGGCTGGTGCCAGAAGCACCCTACCCCTGGCGACCCCTGCGCTGGCTGCGCTTTGCCGTGTTTTTTTTATGGGAGTCCCTGAAGGGCGGGCTGGATGTGGCTGTGCGTGCCCTGCCCCCCCGCCTGCTGATCGAGCCGACGTTCATTGACCATCCGGTAGCGTTGCCGGCCGGCAAGCCGACGACGCTGCTGGTCAGCTTTGTCAGCCTGCTGCCCGGCACCCTGAGCGTGGAGCTGGACGAACAGCGACACTGCCTGGTCGTACACGCCCTGACGGCTGAGGGGATGGCCTCGGTGGATCGCCTCGAAGAGAAGCTCAAGCGGCTATTTGCCGGAGCGCCAAGCGCATGATCGACGTT
Source organism: PVC group bacterium (assembly GCA_003565035.1). Classification (GTDB taxonomy): domain Bacteria; phylum Verrucomicrobiota; class Kiritimatiellia; order SS1-B-03-39; family UBA6053; genus PXAS01. Next base: position 4,789 of record PXDP01000112.1, read on the forward strand.
GCATTGCCCGCCATCGTGCTGTTTTTGCTGCTGAACCTGGTGGCCGGCATGATCAGGGTCTATCGCGGCCCGACGCTGGCAGACCGCATGCTGGCGGCGCTGCTATTCAGCACCACAACAGTGGCCTCACTGCTGATTTTGGCCGAATGGATGGCCATCCCTGCGCTGCGCAACGTGGCATTGCTGTTCGTGATGCTGGCCAGCATCCTGTCGCTGGCCTTCACCGGCCTGCCGGACCGCCACGACGACGAGGCAGGCGATTCATGACCGCCAGCGAAGGACTGGCACTGTTGCTGCTGCTGGCCGGCAGCGGCTTTTATTTCGCCGGCACCGTGGGGTTGCTGCGTTTCCCGGACGCGTTCTGCCGACTGCACGCACTGACCAAGGCCGATAACCTTGGCCTGTGCCTGATCTGCGCCGGACTGGCCGTGCTCAGCGCAGACTGGCGCATCGCCTCGGTGCTGTTCCTGATCTGGCTGCTTGGCCTGCTCGCCGCCACCGTTTCGGCCCACCTGATCGCGCGGCAGGCTCGCCAGGCTGGAGCCGACAACATCGACCCACCGGAGGCCTCCTGATGCTCGGGATCGTGCTCGATCTGGTCATCATTGCCAGCCTGATCGCCCTGGCGATTCAGGTTGTCAGCGGGGCTTCGCTGTTTCGCGGCATCATCCACTTTATCGTCATGGGCCTCACCCTGGCCCTGGCCTGGGCGCGCCTGGGCGCACCCGACCTGGCCATGGCAGAGGCTGCCATCGGTGCCGGGGTCACCGGCGCGCTGATGATGGTGGCCTATCGCCGCCTGGTTGAAATCACACCTGACCACAACCCGAGCCGAACGGGATCGCGCTCGCGTCTGGCTCTGCCTATCGCCGTCGGCGCCGGAGGACTGGTCGGCCTGCTGGGTCTGGGAGCGACCCTGTCGGACCCCGAACCGGGCCTGGCCGGGCTGGCCGTACTCGAGGCTCTCCAGGACGAAGCGCTGGGCAACCCGATCACCGGCGTGCTGCTGCTCTATCGCGGTCTCGATACCCTGCTGGAAATTGCCGTCCTGCTGACCGCCTTCCTCGCCGCCGTGGCCGTGACCCGGCGCGAGGATCTGGACTACTCCATCACCACGCGCGATCCGCACACGCCGCTGGTCGGCGCGCTCCTGGCCATCATCGTGCCGCTGACCGTGCTGGTCAGCGTTCATCTGCTCAAAGCCGGCAGTCATGACCCCGGCGGCGCCTTCCAGGCCGGCGCGGTGCTGGCCGCATGCGGGGTCTTGCTGGTTCTGACCAGTCGGGTCAGCGCCAGCAGCCAGTCGCGCCCGTTGATCGGCCTCGGCATTGTGGCAGGGCTGATCAGCTTCAGCCTGATTGGCCTGGCGGCGATGCTGCGCGGCGAGCCGCCAATGGCGTTGCCCGGCATGTGGGCGGTGTACTTTATCGAGACCGCCATGATGCTGTCGATTGCCCTGACCCTGGTGCTGCTGTTTGCCGGCACGGAAAGCCTGCGCCGGAACCAGCATGGATAATGCCGCCCTCTACGTCCTGGCTGCGGCCGTGCTGTTCGGCGTCGGGGTGTATGGTCTGATCGTGAGCGCCCACCTGATGCGCAAGCTGTTTGCGATCAACATCATGGGCAACGCGATCTTTATTCTGATGGTCGCCGTGGCCGGCCCGATTGACGGCGCCCCCGACCCCGTGCCGCAGGCCCTGGTCCTGACCGGCATCGTCATCGCCGTTTCCGCAACAGCCTTCGCCCTGGCCCTGATGGTTCGTCTCTACCAGGAAACCGGTCGGGCCACGCTGGCCGACGACAACGGGCCGGGGAATGACGACTGAAGCACTGGCCCTGATTGTCTTCGTGCCCCTGCTGGTCGCGGCCGGCATGGTGGTACTGCCCCGCTCCTGGCTGGGCCTCCTGATCCGTATCGGGCTGCTGCCCCTGCCGTTCCTGTTATTGATTCCGACCATGGAAGTGGTCGACAACGGCGCCTATCGGGTTGTTCTGGCAGGCCACGACAGCCCGCTCGGCATTGTCTGGCTGCTGGATCCCCTGAGCCTGCTGATGCTGTGGCTGAATGTGGGCATCACCCTGCTGGTCAGCCTGCACGCAAGCTTTTCCTTTCCGCCATCTGACCAGCCGGCCCGACGCTTCTGGCCACTGTGGCTGATCCTGTTTGCCAGCATGAACGCCCTGGTGCTGTCGGCGGACCTGTTCAATATCTACGTGACCCTGGAACTGGTCACGCTGGCCGCGATCGGCCTGATCGCGGTCGAGGGCAAGCCAGCCGCCCTGCGCGCGGCCATGCGCTATCTGCTGCTGGCGCTGATGGCCTCACTGCTCTACCTGCTGGGGGTCGGGCTGATCTACGGCCAGACCGGGGTGCTTGATCTGTACCTGATCGCCGAGCATCTGGAGCCGGCCTGGCTGACGATTACCGCACTCGCCCTGATGATCGTCGGATTGCTGATCAAGTCGGCCATTTTTCCGCTCCATGCCTGGTTGCCGGCCGCCCACGGCAACGCACCCGGCCCGGTTAGCGCCATTCTCTCGGCGATGGTGGTCAAGGTCTCGGTTTATATCATCTGGCGCCTCTGGTTCTGGACCGCCGGAGACTGGGACCTGGACAGCGCGGCCACTCTGATGGGTATCCTCGGCGGCCTGGCTATCGTTTACGGCTCTGTGGCCGCCCTGGTTCAGCAACGCCTGAAGATGATCATCGCCTACTCGACGGTCGCCCAGCTGGGCTACCTGATGCTGCTGTTTCCCCTGGCCAGCACGCTTGCCTTCCAGGCGGCCAGCTACCACCTGGTGTCGCATGGCATGGCCAAGGCCGCCATGTTCCTGGCCGCTGCCAATATTCTGCGCAGCGTCGGCAGCGACCGCCTAAGCCGGCTGGCAGGCATCGATCAGCGCCTGCCGCTGGACGTATTCGCCCTGGCCCTGGCCGGGGTCAGCATCATGGGTCTGCCGCCCAGCGGCGGCTTTCTGGCCAAGTGGCTGTTTCTTGAAGCCGCGCGCGAACAGGAAGCCTGGGGCTGGCTGGTGCTGGTGGCCGCCAGCGGGCTGCTGGCGGCCGCCTACCTGTTCCGGGTTCTGGCCGTCATGTGCCTCCACCCGCGCCGGCGTCTGCGCAGTGACCGGCGGCGCCGGGCTCCGAACCTGGCCAGCGTAGCCGCCATCCTGCTGGCCGTCGGTGCCATCGTGGCCGGGTTTGCCTCCGCCCCCGTACTCGATCTGGTGGCCGCAGGGCTACCCCCGGGGCTGGCACCATGATGGATTTACTGCTGTTCTGGACGCCGTTGCTGTTGGTTGTGGTGTCAGCCCTGACCGGCATCGTGATCTTCATCGCTGGTGAGAGGAAGGCGCGTCTGCGGATCATCCTGAACCTGCTGGCCGCAGTGCTCAAAGTACTCATGGTGGTTCTGATCGGGCTGCTCGTGCTGGCCGGGCATACACCGGAATTTCGGATTTCGCTGGTTCCCGGGCTGGACCTGGTGCTGCGCGCCGACGCCTTGAGCCTGCTGTTTGCCACGCTTTCGGCCGTGCTGTGGCTGGTGACCACGGTCTATGCCATTGCCTACCTCGAGCGATCACCCAACCGGGCCCGGTTTTTCGGCTTTTTCAGCCTGTGCGTGGCCGCGACCATGGGTATCAGCCTGGCCGGTAATCTGCTCACCTTCTTCATTTTCTACGAACTGCTCACGCTCACGACCTGGCCCCTGGTCGTCCACACCGGCACCGCCACGGCGATTCGCAGCGGACGCACTTACCTGCGCTACACCCTGTCGGGTGGCGTGCTGTTTCTGATTGGGCTGATCTGGCTGTACGGGATCACCGGCCCGCAGGACTTCATAGCCGGCGGCACGCTCGCCGAACATGATCTGGACCACCGCCTCAGCCTGCAGATCATCTTCGTGTTGCTGGCCGTGGGCATGGGCGTCAAGGCCGCCATCTATCCGCTGCACCGCTGGCTGCCCGAGGCAATGGTGGCGCCGGCGCCGGTCAGCGCGCTACTCCACGCCGTAGCCGTGGTCAAGGCCGGGGCCTTCGGTCTGGTCCGACTGGTCGAAGACGTGTACGGCCCGGAACTGGTCGCAGGCCTCGGCATGGATTTGCCACTCCTGCTGGCCGCGGCGTTCACCATTCTGTATGGATCCGTACAGGCACTGCGCCAGGTCGACCTGAAAAAACGCCTGGCCTTTTCCACCGTCAGCCAGGTGTCCTACATTGTCCTCGGCATTGCCGTCGGCGGCCCGCTCGCCACCATTGGCGGTATCGTTCACCTGGTCCACCAGGGGCTGATGAAAATCATCCTGTTTTTCTGCGCCGGCATCTTCGGCAACCTGTTGGGCATCAAGTACATTCATCAACTCGACGGGGTCGGCCGGCGCATGCCATGGGCCAGCGCCTGCTTTACCGTCGGTGCTCTCGGCATGATCGGGCTGCCGCCGGTTGCAGGCTTCGTCAGCAAGTGGTATCTCGGGGCCGGCGCGGTCGCCGTCGGGAGAGAATGGGTGGTTGCCGTGCTCGTGACCAGCACCGTGCTCAACGCCAGTTACTTCCTGCCGGTTCTCAAGCGAATCTGGCTCAACCCACCGCCTGATCAATGGCCTGATGAAGTGCAGGTCAGCAGGATTGAAATCCAGGCGCTGGTCGGGTCGGCGATGGTTGCAGCGCTTCTTGCCCTGGGCGTGGGTTTGCTCGCCGGCCACCCGCTCAGCCCGTTAAGCTGGGCGACCGCCATCGTCACGGAGTACTTCCCGTGAGCGCCGTCGCCGCCGTCCTCCTGCCGCTGACCCTGATGCTGCTGTTTCCGGCGCCTGATCGCCTGCGCCGTCTGGCGATTGGCCTGACTCCGTGGTCCGGCGTGATCCTGTTCTGGCCGCTGCTGGACCAGGCCTCGGCAAGTTTTTCCTGGCCCCTGCTCGGCATCACCCTGGGTGTCGATGCCGTCAACCAACCACTGCTGCTGCTGACCGCCTTGGCCTGGAACCTGAGCGCCTGGTTCGCCTGGAATACCATTGACCGGGATCGGCGCTGGTTCTGGAGCGGCTGGCTCGGGGCGCTGTCGGGCATGAGCTTGTTGCTGCTGTCCGGTGACCTGGCCACCTTCTACATCGGCTACGCCTTGCTCAGCCTTTCGGCCTATCTGCTGATCACCCACGAACACAATGACCACGCCTGGCGCGCAGCACGGGTGTACCTGGTCATGGCCTTTGTTGGCGAGGCCGCCATTCTGGGCGGCATCCTGCTGCTGGCCGGCAACATCGGCAACGCCGAATTCGCGACCTTCCCTGACCATGCCCAGACCCTGGCCTCCTCCCCGGCGCGCTGGCTGCTGCTGGCCGGCTTTGCGGTCAAGATGGGCATCATGCCGCTGCACCTGTGGTTACCGCTCGCCCATCCGGTCGCCCCGGTGCCGGCCAGCGCCGTGCTCTCGGGCGTGATCGTCAAGGCCGGGTTGCTCGGCTGGCTGCGCTTCGTGCCCGGCCTGGACCAGGATCCGGCCTGGATCGGCTGGGCCTTGCTGGGCGCTGGACTGTGGACGGCCTTTGCCGGGGTAGTTATCGGATTGACCCAGCAACGCCTCAAGACCGTGCTGGCCTACTCCACGGTCAGTCAGATGGGCCTGGTGCTATGCGCTTTTGCGCTCACCTTTCTGGTCCCCGACCAGCGTGACAGCCTGCTTGGAGTGATCGGACTCATGGCCCTGCACCACGGCCTGAACAAGGCCGCGCTGTTTCTGGCCTGCGGCAGCTCACTGACCATCGGACGAGCAGGACGCACCCTGTTTGCCCTCCCGGCCCTGTCGCTGGCTGCATTTCCTTTCACCAGCGGCTATCTCGCCAAGAACGCGCTCAAGTCGTTCATGGAAACCACCCCAGCCGGCGGCGTGCTGGTTACCCTGCTTGCCCTGACCTCAACGGCTACCGCCCTGCTGCTGTGGCACGCCTGGGCTCTGGCCGGCCGCACGCGCTCGCGCAATCCTTCGCTGCAGCCTTCCTGGGCGCTGATGGTACTGGCGGGGATTTTCCTGCCGTGGGCATGGGCGCTGGTCACAGGGCTTGTCGACCCACCCCGGCTCTACCTGCTGTGGTCAGCGACCTCGCCACTGCTGCTGGCCGCTGCCCTGGCCTGGTGGGCCGGCAGGCTGGGCTGGCAGGCGCGCGGACAGATTCCCGAAGGCGATCTGGTGGTTCTGGTTGAACGCCTGGCCCGATCCCTGCCCGGGCTCATCGCCCAGCGCGAAATTCGCCACCGCGCGCGCCCCGGCCTGCTGCCGCACCTGCAAAGAATCCAGGCCCTGTACGAACAGCATCAGCGCAGCGTCCAGGCCACCGGCCTGGCCTCGCTGATCATCATCGGGCTGCTGTGGTTGCTGCTTTGGGTTTGAACAAGCTTACCCTTCCAGATCGCGCTTATACCAGTGATTGTGCGACGCAAAATTGACCGGGAACAATCTGCCGCAAGGCCATGCGAACTACGATTGTCCTGCGATATTCAAGTCGGCAAAAAGCCCAAAAAGGTCCGCAGTGATAGAAAAGCAACAACCCATGAACCGGTGGTGGGTGGTGGTCGGCGCCCTGGTGATTCAGGCCAGCCTGGGGGCGGTCTACATCTGGAGTATTTTCCAGCAGCCTTTGCTGGAACACTTCGACAGCTGGACCCAAATCCAGGTGACGTATCCCGCGCAAATCGTGCTGGCCTGTTTCGCCCTGGGGGTGATCGTCGGCGGGCGCCTGCAGGACCGGTTGGGGCCACGCGTGATTGCCACCGCTGGCGGCGTGATTCTGGGCTGCGGCCTGGTCCTGGCCCGCTTTTCGTATCTGTTCGAACCCGGTCCCGCGCTGGCCTGGCTGATCATGAGCTACTCGGTGCTGGGTGGATTCGGTATCGGCATTGCCTATGTCTGCCCCATCGCCAGCTGCATCAAGTGGTTCCCCGACAAGCGGGGACTGGTTACGGGCCTGGCAGTCGCGGGCTTTGGTGCCGGTGCGTTTCTGCTCGCGCCACTGGCTCGCGGCCTGATCTGCGGTGATGCCTATTCCCTGTTTGGCGTGCCGCTGTTCCAGCTGCCACAGATCGGTGTTTTCAATACCCTGATGGTGCTGGGAATGCTGTTCCTTGTAACGGTGACGGGCGGTGCCCAGTTGATGCGCAACCCGCCCCCGGGATATCAGCCGGCTGGCTGGACTCCACCGCAAAAACCAGTCACCGCCAACCCGGCCAAGGTTGACTTCACACCTGCAGAAATGGTGCGCACGAAGAATTTCTGGATTTTGTGGCTGACCTACTTTGCCGGATGTACGGCAGGGCTGCAGGTGACCATGAAGGCCGCGCCGATCTGGCAGTCATTTTCTTTCGGCGAAATGATCGGCCCCATTCCGCACTCAACCTATCTGTCAGTCACCGCAATGGGCGCCACGGCGGTTTCCATCCTCGCCCTGTTCAATGCCAGCGGGCGGGTGCTCTGGGGCAAGGTCTCGGATCTGCTGGATCGCAGGGTAACGCTTTGCATCATGTTCACCATCTGTGCCGCAGCCCTGCTCGCCCTGGACTTCTTGCGTGTGTTCCCGCTGTACCTGCTGGGCATCGGTCTCGTTGCCCTGTGCTTCGGCGGTTTCCTGTCGGTCTATGCGGTGGTTACGGCCGATCTGTTCGGCACCAGGAACATGGGTGCGAATTACGGCCTCATCTTCACCGCTTATGGTGCGGGCGGCATCATGGGTCCGTATCTTGCCGCAGCGCTGAGGCGGGTTATGGATCAGGTCACCTACCTCACACCCTGCCCCAGAGGCAGACTTCAGGAGGTCTCCTTCATGGTGGGGGATTACAGCCTCGCTTTCTGGGTCTCGGCCGGCGCCTGCCTGCTTGCAGCAGTGCTGGTGCTGCAGATCAAGCGCCAGCAGACGACCGCCTGAGCAGGCGTGCATCATGGTTTCGACAAGGCGCCAAAATCAGAAGTAGGCTTGAAAGGCTCGGCTCTTCACTGAATCTGGGGGGAGCACCAATAGAAACCAGGAAATAGAGTGCTTATACTGCTTGTATGCGTGTGACATGCGGCCGCGGCGTGGCAGCCCAGAATGACAAAACCAGGAGACAATCGAATGCGCTTATCAGCCCTGCTGATCCTGCCGTTTTTGCTGCTCGGTGGAGACGACGCCGCGGCCCAGAGTTCATCCGAGGACGTGATTGATGCCGGGCGCGAGCGTCTGAATGAAAACCAACAGGCCCAGGCCGAAATCGATCAACTCCACGAGGAAACCCGCAGCCTGACCGAGCGATACCAGCAAATGCTGACCGTGGTGGACGATCTGGCCGTCTATAACGCCATACTGGCGCGCCAGATTCGCAGGCAGGAAGAAGAAATGGCCACGTTGGAGCGCTCCATTGTCAACGCTGCCGTGATCGAACGCCAGGTGCTGCCGCTGCTGACGCGAATGCTGGAGGATCTCGAAGACCTGATCGCCACCGATATGCCGTTCCTGCTGGATGAGCGCGAGCGGCGCGTGGAGCACCTTTGGGAACTCATCGATGCTCCCGGCGTGAGCAATGCGGAAAAAACCCGGCGCGTGTTTCAGGCCTTCCAGATCGAGCAGGATTACGGCAATACCATCGAAACCTACCGGGGACGCATCGAGCATGACGGCCGGACTTTTTCTGTAGATTTTCTGCGCATCGGGCGGGTCTCACTGACCTATCGCACCCCCGGTGGCGACGCCTATGGATACTGGAATAGCGACCTGCAGGAGTGGGTTTCCATCACCAGCGCCCAGCGTCAGCGCCAGATCGAGATGGGCGTGCGCATGGCGCGCCAGGAAATGGCGCCGGAGCTGATCACGCTGCCTGTCATCAATGCCGGAGAACCGCAATGAAACGGGTATTCCAAGGCTCGGTGTGGGCAGTTGGGTTGGTGGCGGCACTGGTCGGTGCGCCGATCGGGGCGCAACAGGCCGAGGCTGAGGAAAGCGCAAGGGAGCCGGACGCGCAATCCGAGCTTTCCGTGGATGACCTGCTGGAGACCGTCAGCCTTGGTCGCCAACGGGACCGGCAAGCCAACGCCCAGCGAATGGAAACCTTTCGAGCCGCACGAGATCGCCAACAAGAACTCTATCAGGAACTGCAACGGGAGCGTCAAAACCAGGAAGCCTTGAGCGATAGACAGGAACTTCAGTTTGAAAGCAACGAGCAGGCGTTGGCGTTGCTGCAGGATCGCCTGTCGGAACGCCTGGGGGCGCTGCGGGAGTTGTTCGGTGTCCTGCAACAGGTCTCCGGGGATGCGCGTTCCCAGCTCAGTACGTCGCTGATACAGATTCATTACCCGGAGCGGGTGGATTATCTGGCGGAGTTTTCCGAGCGCATGGGCCAGACCGCCGACCTGCCATCGATCGAAGAGATCGAGCGGCTGTGGCAAGAGTTGCGCCGGGAGATCGTCGCCAGTGGCGAAGTCAAGCGCAGCAGCCAGCCGGTATTAACCCGCGGCGGTGAAGAGCGGTTCATGGATGTAGTGCGCGTGGGCAATTTCAACCTGGTGGCCGACGGCCAGTACCTGCAGTTTATTCCCGAGACCGGCCAGCTGGTGGAATATAGCCGCCAGCCGCGTTCGATCCACCTGGCCGGAGCCCGTGCTATGGCCGAACCGTCCAGCGAGGTGGTGGACTTTACCATTGACCCCACCCGGGGTCAGCTGCTGGGGCTGTTGGTTGCGGTGCCGGATCTGCGCGAGCGTATTTCTCAGGGCGGCGTGATCGGCTACACGATTATCGCCCTTGGCATTTTCGCGGTACTGCTGGCGCTCTATCGACTCGTTTTGTTGACCCTACTGGGCCGCAAGCTCAAATGGCAGGTGGCCAATCCCACCGAGATCGGCGACAACCCCCTCGGTCGCATCTTTGCAGAGTACCTCTCGCACAAGGATCGAGACACCGATACCCTTGAGCTGAAGATGAGCGAAGCGGTGATGCGCGAAGTACCCAGTGTGGGTCGCAGCCTGGCCCTGTTGAAGATCATAGCCGCCGTGGCACCCTTGATGGGGCTATTGGGCACGGTGACCGGCATGATCATCACCTTTCAGTCCATTGTGCTGTTCGGCGCCGGAGATCCCAGCATGATGGCTGGAGGGATTTCACAGGCACTGGTGACCA
>PXDP01000348.1 GCA_003565035.1 PVC group bacterium
CACAAAAGTGGCATGGCGATCCCACATGTCACGCTCATCGTTAAACCCGGAGGAGAGCCGCCAGGTGTCGGGATGCGTATGGTATTCGCCGATGTGTGCGGTCGAGGCATCACCATTCCAGGCGAGACCTCCCTCAATCACGGCAACACGCGCCCCCTGCCCTTCGATGCCATTGGCATAAAATCGGTCCGCCCCGAGAAGCTGCGCAAGGTCGGTTTGCGAAATATCGGACGCCACCAGCCCCCACGCCACCAGCGGTATCAAAAACGCTGATACCAAACAGGACAAAACACGGACGCTCCTCAGCATCCATCCTTCATACGCCGGATGCAAACAGGTCGTCAATCTTTCGCTTCGGCTACACGCGCAGCCAGTGCGGTTCTTAAAGCGGCATAAATACATTCGGCCCTGCTCCAAATCTCGAGCAAGGATAAATCAGCCCGCCGTAGGAGAGGGTTAAACCCTCGACCCGAAGCTTGCGAGGCGTTCAAATACGGCCCCCTTTTTATCCCGCCCATTTCACGGCATCGGGCATCACCGCATCCGAAACCCCCAATCCTCTGCGGACTGATAGCGATAAAAAACCTGCTTATTAGGCTTTTGCATGATATCTCACCGACCTATCCGGCTCAGAGAATGATAAGTCATTAGTAATCGCATGATAATCTTACCCAAAAAACTTGACCCCAGCGAATCGAGGAAGAATATCTCAAATGACCTAATAACTTGTTGAACTAAGCCGCGCTATGGCGCGGGGGGGGGTGTAAAAAAGAGTAGTTGGCAGGCAACGGTGCTGCGTTCAAAATGGCCGTCTATGCCAAACCAAAAAAAACACAGCTAGTCGGGCCCGTTTCGTGCGGGCGTTAACCCTGCGCAACTACTCAGAGCGCACAATCGCAAGTTATGTGGAGCGTGTCCATGATTTAGCGCGCTATTACATGCGCGCTCCCTCGGAACTGAATCGGGACCAGGTGCAGACCTACCTGTATCACCTGTCCTACGAGCGCAATCTCAGTTCGAGCACCTGCAACGTGGCGATCAACGCGCTACGCCTGTATTACCAGTTGGTCGAGGGCATTCCCCGCGATCAGTTGATGCTGATGCTGCCGCGCCCTCGCACGGGCTGGCGTTTACCGGAGGTGCTGAGCGCGGAGGAAGTGGAGCGGTTGATCGAAGCGGCACCGAAGCCGCATCACCGGACCTTCCTGATGCTCGTTTACGGCACCGGGATGCGCCTGGCCGAAGCGATTCACTTGCGGGCCCGCCACATCGACGGCGACCGGATGCAGATCCGCATCGAAGCGGGCAAAGGGGACAAGGATCGTTACACGGTGCTCTCGCCGGTCCTGCTGGCGGAGTTGCGCACACACTGGAAGCGCCACGGCTGCACGGACTGGCTCTTTCCCTCAAAGGACGGCTACGGACCGGCCTGCGTGGCCACCGGGCAATACGCTTACAAGCGGGCGGCCAAGCTGGCGGGCATAACCAAGCAGGGCGGCATCCATATCCTGCGCCACAGCTTCGCCACCCATATGGTGGAGGGCGGTGTCAACCTGGCGGTGGTCCAACGTCTGCTCGGCCACGCCGACCTGCACACCACCGCGCGCTACCTGCACCTGAGCAAGCGGGGTCTGGACGGCTGGAAGAGCCCGCTGGACCTGATCGTGCCCTCAATTCCACCTAGCATGGAGGGGGCACCGCGCTGAGTATCCGGTGCCAAAACTGGCGCAGATCGTGCGCCGCTTCGGGTCTGATTACCTGAAGCGGCGCGGCGGCCGCGTGCCCACGCACCAGCGCAAGGCACTGCGCGCCATCGAGTCCTGCCGCACCCGGCGGCTGGGCGGGATCCGCCGTGATTGCAAATATTGCGGACACGCTCACGTGCGCTGGCACTCCTGCCGCAACCGCCACTGCCCCCGCTGCCAACAGGGTAAACAACAGGAGTGGATCGCCGCACGGCTGCGTGAACTCCCGCCCGTGCCCTATGCTCATCTGGTCTTTACCGTGCCCGCCGCACTAGCCGAGCATTGCCGTGCGAGCCCCGAAGCCCTCTACCGGGCACTCTTCGAGGCTGCCTCGCAATCAGCCCAGCAACTGGCCAGGACGCGCTACGGCATCAAGCCCGGCTGTATCGCCGTGCTCCACACATGGGGACAGAACCTGCACTTCCATCCCCACATCCACATCATCATGACCGCCGGCGGGATGACCGCACAAGGCCACTGGCAGCCCATGCCAGAAGGTTACTGCCTACCCGTGCGGGCACTCTCCTCCATTTTTCGCGCCAAGTGCTTCGCAGCCCTGGAGCGGTTCGGACAGGACCTGCCCTCGCAGCGCCTGCCCAAAGAGTGGGTCGTGCACGCACGCAAACCCCAGCAAAACCCCGGTAGTCTGCTGCTCTATCTCGGGCGCTACGTTTACCGCGTCGCCATCGACGAGTCCCGTATCCAGGCAGTCGATAGCGACAGCGTCACCTTCCGCTACAAGGACTATGCCGACCGCTCCAAGATCAAGACTATGACGGTGAACGGGCAGGAGTTCCTGCGCCGTTTCCTCCAGCACATACTGCCCACAGGCTTCGTCAAAGTCCGTCATTACGGCATCTTCGCCCACGCCCAAAAAGTCGCCGCGCTGAAGAAGCTTCGCCAAAGCCTTCAGGCACGCGGCGAGTCATTGGCTGGCGCGGCCCAGGCCATCCTAGCCCTGCTGGCCAAAACCACCGCGCCGTCACCGCCTCCGCAGTGCCCGCGCTGCCGCAGCCGGGAACTGCTCGCCACCGAATTGATGCCCATGAAGGAGCCAAACCCTTACTGGCCGCAAGCACCATGAGCCGACTTCAATACGCACCACAGAAGCATTGCACAAAACTGCGCTCCTCCCAGGCGCGGGTGCAGTCGCATGCGCCACAAGCAAGAAAAGACTTCGATTCCTTGCCCCAACTGACTCCAAACGGCATAAAACCAAGACTTCGTTACTTCGCAGTGAGCAGTTTAACCTTGCGCAAGCTCCCGCAAAAGCTAGTTCTCTGCTATGCCCGCAATAACAATCCCCTTACCCCGTAAAGCTCGACCGCGCGGCAAAGTTCAACAGGTTGTATGCAGAAAGCACAGCTTTCAGCATACAACACTTTAAGTTCGGTGAAATAGGTTATGAAAACATGGATCGCCCCTCTTCTCTTTGTCGCTGTATGCCTGAGCGGTTGTCAGTCGCATGAAGCGGGCGCATTTGATTCCGAGGTGAACGAGCCTTTGGCTCGCGCAATCCTGATGCAGGATTACGATCGAGCCGCGAGTCTTCTCGAAGGCGGGCATCCAGTCGAAGGGCAGTCCGACCATAAGAATGAACCCGCTTTTTGGGTGATCTTCGCCGGTGATGAAACGTAAGCGTCCGCCTGGCGTCCCCCTATGAAGGCGGGTCACTTTCCTGTATGCTTCTTGGATGGAAGCAATCGAAGCGGAAGTA
>PXDP01000377.1 GCA_003565035.1 PVC group bacterium
GCGTCGGCGGCTTGAGGCATCGGACCGCCAAGTGAACGCTCCGGAGACAGAGCAGACAGGGCAGGCTCTGCCAGCCCCGGGCGGTCATCTCCTGCCGTAACGCTTCCGCACGCGCCGGCGGGTCCTCCGGCAGTTTAAGGGTGTGACGGTCCTGGAGTGCCGCTTCTCCGTTCCGAAGCCGAAAGCGGAGCAGCTCCACCCCGGCACGGCAAGGCACCAGGGCGACATACTCACGGGAAGACATCAACCCTCTCAGGCGCATCGCGCTCACCTTCCGGATTGGCCGGTCACGGGAACCAACGACTCTCCGCGCTCGGAAATGACGGTCGCAGTCACAAAAATAATTAAATTCCGCTGTTCCTCGGTAATGTCCGTCCGCTTGAACAATTCGCCGACCAGGGGCAGCGAACTTAAAAACGGGACCTGGCGCACCGTTTCCTGGCTCACCGTCCGCACCAAGCCGCCCATCACCACGGTCTCCCCGCTTTCCACCACCACTTTGGTCTGCACTTCCCGGCGGGAAATCCGGGGCAGTTTCACCACCACCTGCCGGATCTGATTGGTGTCCAGATCGGACTGCCCCCGGTCCTCCTGATACGAAATAAATTCCAACAATTCACTGATGGTTGGTGTCAGCAGCAGACTGATCGTTCGGTTATCCGCGCCCACACTCGGCACCGCGACCAGCGTGAACCCCAGCTCCGCGGTCCGGGGTGTGCCCTTGGGGATCAACGCCGTGACCGTATATTTGCGGTTGTCGGCATCCACCAGCGCGAAAGCCTGTGCCTGAAATTCCTCATAATACAGCAAATCATCCCCGTCCCGGAGTTTTGCAGGGTTGTTGTTCAGGGTGGTCACGCGCGGCACCGAAAGCGTGCGGCCTTTTCCGGAAATTTCCAGCGCATGCAATACCGCCTGAAACATCGGTTCGGTCAGCAGCCCGCTGTACTCCAGATTCAACCCCTGGGTTGCCGTCGGCGGATTCCCGTCCCGCAACAGCCCGAACGATCCCTGCGGCCCCAGCGGAAACGGTCCCGCACTGTCACTGCGGAACGGCTCAAAGCGAATCGAACTCCCCTCGTCGATCACCGTGCGCGGCTGACGGCTGATCAGGCCGTTCTCCATCACCTGTGTCTCGGAGACCACCAGCGGAGACCCCAAAATCCAGTCAATCCCGATTTCCCGGAGATCGGACTGACTGATTTCAATAAAGCGCGCCTCAATGAGCACCTGTGGCGGGGTGGTGTCCAACGCCCGCACAATCTCCTCAATCACCGCCAAATTTTCCGGCGTGTTCCGGACAAAAAGGGTGTGACTGTTCAAATCCACATGGAACCGCCCACCGTGCTCGGATGGCACGAACATCTCAACCACTTCCTTGAAATAGGAAATCGCCTCCGGCAGGACGGTGGCCTTGCGGGTGAGTGCCGAAATATCGCTGTCACTCAGCCGTTGATTCTCCGGCATCACCCCCCAGGAAAGTCCATGAAACTGATGACCCGTCTGAAGCCGGTAAATCCGCGTTTCCATCGGCGGGGCCCGTTCGGGGTCCTGCGCCGTCACCCAGATGCTGTGACTTCCCGGATGAAACTGAACGCGGAAATGACGCGACAGATAGTCCAGAATCTCACGCAAAGGCACATCACTCGCCTGAATATCCACCGTTTCGTTGCCGCCCAGAGAAGGGTCGGCAATCATGTTGATCGCTTCGTCCTCCGACAAAGCCCGGATCAGCGTCGATAAATTGGCGTTTGCCACATGCAGGGTAATCGGTGTGGCCAGAACCTCCTGGATAGGGGCCTGCGAGCGCAGCATTCCGGCTTCCGCCGCCTCCACCGCCCGCCGCATACGGAAGGTGTCCGGAATCTGACCCGCATCCCGCGCATCCTGAATCGCCTTGCGGCGGTTCAGGTCCTCATCCACCCCCGACACCACCGCCCGCTGGTCCAGCATCGCGCTCAGGACCCGGTTGCGCAGCCCCTGCAGAGCCGGAGAGCCCGGCGAAACCCGGGAAGCCTGCATCAGAACCCGAAGCGCATCGGCATAGGCCCCCTCCGCGTACAGGACCTCAGCCTCAGTCAAAAACGGTTCCAGCTCCGCTTCCGCACCGACAGAGGCCGGCTCCGCGGCCGTTCGGGACGCGGAAGGCGTTGTACAACCAGCCCAAAGGACGGCAACGCAAACAAAAAACGTCTGAATACAGGAGGAATATCCTCTGCCCGCAGAGGTTTCATGCAACAAAAGGGTATGAAGTTGAATGTTCATGTGTATATAATTCCGAAGTGTATTTTGAAGGAGTACTGAAATATTACTGTCGCAAGTCAGAAAAAGATGCTTTATAATCACGATCTGTTCGCAATAGGTCAAGTTCTTATCACAGGAAACCAATATGAAAGCACGATCCCGATTTATCCTGCCAACCACGATCCGCCTGCCGGCCCTTCTTTTGGGCAGCCTCCTCTTTGCCCTCTCCCCGCTGAACGCATTTGAACCGCAGGAAACGGAAACGGCCCTCTTCCGCCTGGATCCCGCCCAAACCCACTGGACCGTGTTCGGGCGGCTTGAACTGGGGAAACGACAATTCTCCCGGGGAACAGATTCCCTGACCCTGGACACACGCCGGATCACCGCCGGACTGGCCGCCCGGCTGATACCGGGTGTCTATGGCTGGACGGAAATCGGGGTCAGCCAGGCGGAAGTCCGCGGCCGCATCGGCCCCACTCTTGAAACCATGGACACCGAGGACGGCACCACGCAGAGAGTTTCCGCCTGGTCCGAACCGGACCGCAAAGGCGACCCCGACCTCGCCTGGGGCATCGGCGGCAAACTCATCCTCTTCGACGCGGTCCTGAAAGAATCCCCGGTTCTCGGTCCCCGGGAATGGCTCCAACTCGAAATACAGGCCTCCTACCGCATGGCCCGCTCCGACATCCCTGCCGCCGCCAGCGAAACATTGCGCTGGGCCGATGTCCGGTTTACCCCCATGCTGATCTATACCCGCGACCAGCGGGGCGACCCCACCCTCGCCTCCTTCAGCCCGACCGGATACACCCTCCGCGCCGGGGTCAGTCTGTATCGCTCCCAGGGGGAATGGGGAAGCCGCTCCTTTGACACGGAGGATGGCATCGGGCTCGAACTTGGCAGTGATCTGCGACTCCGCAGCGGGTGGATCTGCCGGCTTCAAGCCTCCTGGCTGGATTCATCCAATCGCGAAACCTCCCTGGCCATCCTGAGACGATTTTAGTGACCGTTCCCTCGCCCATGGCGCCTGGACCTTCACCGAAACCGAACGCGGCCGCATCCGGCCTTAGTGATCAGGGGCTCAGGATCTTGAGATTACCAGAGGACCCTCACGAACGGCTCGGTTCAAAACCTCTTTCCATGCGTCCCAGCCGGTTTGGCGTTTATGAATCAATAAAAGAACCGACGTATCAACAGCGGTAATCATTTTACAGC
>PXDP01000188.1 GCA_003565035.1 PVC group bacterium
CTTTCCGTCCGGCTGAAGCGCCAGGGCGCGCGCCCTGTTGTTCGCAACGGGATTAAAGGTCGCTTCCGCCTGAACCGCGGTGCCGGTCAAAGAAATCGAAAAGGGCGACTGGGGGCCGTCGTTGCTGTGGATCCTCAACGAAGCCAGACGTTTTACCCCACCCAACGGACGGAAGGTCACGGAAAAGCTTGTGCTCTCGCCTGGTGCGAGGGAGGTGACCCCAAGCGGCGTGGCGGTAAAGTCATCCGCATGGACGCCCTCAATTTCCAGGGCAAGGTTTGAGAGCAGACCATCGCCGTGATTCGTGAGGGTCACAGAGATCGGTTCCGAAACATGGTGCCACTCCTGTGAGCCGAAATCCAGAAAAGAAACTCCTGTGGTCAGCGATTCCCCTTCCGCGCTCACCCCGAGGAGGGGGAAAGCGCCCCCACCATACGCAAGCATTTCTTCGATCAAACTGCTTGAGCCGTTATATTGCCCTCCTGACGCCCGGCCCCGGGCCCGTATCCAGGTGCTGTCCGGAAGGTTCAATCCGGTGGCCTCCCAGCCCCCACCCACACGTGTCGCACTGCCGGTTTCCTGCCAAACGCCACCGGTCCAGTACGCGAAGCGCACCTGATCGATTTCTGGAGAACTCCCGCCGCGCTGCCAGTCGATTCGCGTGGTATCCGTCACCGAAAGCTCCGCCATGGCGGGATCATTCTGCAGGCGTGCGAGATTACTGCGGGACAGCCCGCCGATACTGAAAAAATGACCGCCGGCAAGGATGTTCCCGTCCGCCTGCAGGGCCAGGGCCCACACCTCGCCCCCGGCATTTGGATCAAAGTGCATGTCCAGCGTTCCCTCCGGGTGCAAACGCGCGATCCGGTTGCGCGGATTTCCTCCGATGCTGGTAAACCGTCCGGCGATCAAAATTTTTCCGTCCGGCTGAACCGCGATGGAATGAACCCCGTCGTCCGCATCGGGATCAAAATCCATGTCCAGCGAGCCATCCGCGTGCAGCCGCGCGATCCGGTTGCGCGACCGCTCCCCAATGCCGGTGAAGAGGCCGCCAATCAAAATTTTCCCGTCATCCTGAACCGCGATTGCCTGGACCGTGCTGCGAACATTGGGATCAAAGACCGTGTCCAGCGAACCGTCCGCGTGCAAGCGGGCGAGTCTTTCGCGCGTCCCTCCCGCAATTGTGGAAAAACTCCCCCCCACCAGAATCCTTCCGTCCGGCTGAACCGCAAGGCTGTAGACGCGGTTGCTTGCCGTGGGGAAACCCGCTTCTCCATGCAGCCCGGACCCCCTCAAATAGACTGTAAACGGAGACTGGCTCCCATCGCTGCTGGACACCTGCAACAAGGCATGGCGGACAGTTCCCGCAAGCGGACTGAATATGACGGAAAACGTCGTGCTTTCCCCAGGTTCCAAGGAGATTGCCTCCAGCGGTGTGGCGGTGAAATCCTCCGCATGGAGGCCTTCGATTTCCAGGGAGAGGTTCGCGAGTGTGGCGTTGCCATGATTGGTCAAGGTGACCGGTATCGGTGGCGAAACCTGCCGCCATTCATGGTTTCCGAAATCCAGGGTGGATTCACCGTTTTCCAAAGTTTCTACTCCAGTACTGACCCCGAGGGCGGGGAAGGTGTCCCCGCTGTTCCCGGAAATCTCCTTCAAAATACCGGATGAGCCATTACTCAAGCCTCCCATCACCCGCCCGTGGGCTCGAATCCAGGTGTTGGGGGGCAGCGTCAGCCCGGCGGCCCGCCAGCCTCCGGCCACACGCTCAGCATTGCCGATCTCCTGCCAGGAAATGCCCGTCCAATATGCGAACCCCACCTGCTCGATCTCCGGGGCGCTGCCGCCGCGCTGCCAGTCGATTTGCGAGTTGTCCGACACTGTCAATGCCGATGTCGCGGGATCATTCTCCAGACGGGCGATCCTGTATCTCCAAAGGCCCCCCATTTGGCTGAACTCTCCTCCGACCAGAATCCTGCCGTCAGACTGCAAGACGACAGCATTTACGGTTTGGCTGGCATTGGGATTGAACGGCTCATCCAGCGAACCGTCTGAATGAAGCCTCGCAATTCGGTTGCGAGACTGCCCTCCAATGTGTGTAAACATGCCGCCAACCAGGATTTTTCCGTCTGCCTGAAGTGTAATAGTATTCACGCGGCCGAAGCCATTGGGATCAAATGCCTCGTCCACTGAACCATTCGCGTTCAGCCGTGCAATCCGGTTGCGGGCTTGTCCGACGATGTGAGCGAAATCCCCGCCAACCAGAATCCTGCCATCCGCCTGCACGGCCACCGAAAAAATCCTGTCGTCGGCATCCGGGTGAAAGTCCGGATCCAGCGTCCCATCCGCGTTCAAGCGTGCGATCCGGTTGCGGGGCACGCCCCCAACGCTGGTAAACTGACCCCCGATGATCACTTTTCCGTCCGGTTGAAGCGCGAGAGAAAAGACCGTGCCATTCGCATCGGGATCAAACTCCGCGTCCAGCGTGCCATCCGGATGCAGTCTGGCGATCCGGTTGCGTGGCTGTCCTCCCAGGCTGGTAAACCATCCGCCAACCAAGATCTTTCCGTCTGGCTGATTCACGAGGACGTTGACAGAGCTGTTGGCATCCGGATCAAAGTCCTCGTCCAATGAACCGTCCGCGTGTAAACGCGCAATCCGATTACGGACCTGCCCCGCAATACTGGTAAAACTTCCGCCCGTCAGGATTTTCCCGCCCTCCTGCAAAGCGATTGCAGAAACTGTATTGTTCGCGGACGGATCAAATGCGCTGTCCAGCGAACCGTCGGCATTCAAGCGCGCAATCCGGCCGCGGGGGGTATGAGCCATATGGCTGAATTGCCCGCCAACCAGAATCCTGCCATCCGGCTGCACGGCCAGGGTGTGAACATGTCCCGACGCATAGGGACTAAAACCCGAATCCACCTCCCCTTGCGCGACAACCACAGATGGAAAATAAAGGGCGGAAGTCAAGGCGAAATCTCAGGGTTGTATGACTTCCAATCGGCCATTTTGCACGCCAAGCCATTGTGGACCCTCATCATACTCCAAAGTGATGCGGGTAGAGGGTTTGGCCGTTTGGGAGGGAACGACATCCGGCAGCACGGTGGCGTGGATGGTGCGGTCTGCCGGGACCACCTCGAAACGTTGGAAATTATGATGCGTGGCAAAATCAAAACCCAGGGGGGATTGAATTCTGAGGACCCCGTCCACCTTGACTTCGAGATGAACACGGGGAACCGCGCCGCCGCGGGTGTTTCCTCCTGGGTAGTGGATCACCACCTTGGTTTCGATGCGTTGTCCCGCTGACTCTTCGGTCCAACTCAACTCGCGGGTTTCGCCTTTTGCCCCGGCCTCGTAATCATAGGTGTGGAATTTGCCTTCCGGTTCCAGGGCTTCCGGGCGGCGCAGAAAGGCTTCCACCTCCTGACGGTC
>PXDP01000350.1 GCA_003565035.1 PVC group bacterium
ACGCCGAGGTCGGCGGCGCGGTCCCGGAGGATACGGATATTGATCTGGGGTTTGGTTTCCTGGAAGTCGTGATCCAGACCCTCAAACCCGGGGTTGTCGGCTTCGATTTTTTCGAGGAGGATGTCGCGCCATTCGGCGAGTTCCTCATAGGTGCCGCCGCCGATCACGAATTGGACGGGTTTCTGAATGCCGCCGCCGAAGCCCTGTCGCATGACCGGGAAAGCGCGCACGCCGGTGAGGTCGGCCAGATCGCGGCGGACATCCGCCATGATGTCCCAGGCGGGCCGGCGGTTTTCCCAGGGTTCGAGCACGACAATGACAATGCCGTCGTTAAAGCTGGAGATGGTGCCGAAAGAGCGCGGCGCGCGGAGGATGAGATTGCTGACTTCGCCGTTTTCGACGTAGTGCATGAGGCGCTCTTCGACGATATCCATGTACTCACGGATGTATTCGAAGGAGGCGCCCTCGGGGCCGTTCACGAGCACAAAAAATGCGCCGCGGTCCTCGCTGGGCGCATATTCGCGGGGGGTGATGCGGAAAAGGGCGGCCGCCGTTCCGAGGAGCAGGACAAACACAGTCAGAATGATCCAGGGCTTGCGGAGATTGAAAAGCAGAATTTTTTTGTACGCCCGGCAGAGTTTTTCGAAATCGCGGTCGATTTTTTGACTGAAGCGGTTTTTCTCGGTGCGGGTGAGCAGTTTGGAGGCGAGCATGGGCGAGAGGGACAGGGCCACCAGGGTGGAGAACACGACCGCCGCCGCCATGGTGAGGGCGAATTCGGAGAAGAGGCGGCCGAGGTCGCCTTCGAGAAACGCGATAGGGGTGAAGACGGCAAGCAGCACCACTGAGGTGGCAACAACCGCGAAGCCCACCTGCCGGGTGCCGTGAAAGGCGGCCACCAGCGGGGTTTCGCCGGCCTCGATGCGGCGGGTGACGTTTTCGAGCACCACGATGGCGTCGTCCACCACCAGACCGATCGCCAGCACCAGGGCCAGGAGTGTCAGCAGGTTGATGGTGAAATTCATAGCCAGCAGCACAATAAAGGTGCCCACCAATGCCACGGGGATGGTGACCCCGGGGATGATCATGGCGCGGAGATTGCCGAGAAACAGCCAGATGACAAAGACCACAAGCACAATTGCCACTGCCAGGGTGCTGTAGACTTCGCGGATGGCGCTTCGGATGAAGACCGAGGTGTCGAACGCGGGCCTCAGTTCCATGCCCTCGGGGAGGGTGGGGTTGATTTGCCGGGTGGCTTCGATGGCGGCCTGAGCCACTTCAATGGTGTTGGCGGTGGATTGCTGAATGATGCCGATCCCGACGCGGGGCATGCCGTTGCCGCGGAACAGTGTGCGATCCTCCACGGCGGCTTTTTCAACCCGTCCCAGGTCGCCGAGCCGCACCAGATAGCCGTTGTCTCCCCGGGCGACGACCAGCCGGCTGAAGTCTTCCGCAGTTTCATAACGGCGCTCGATACGGGCGGTAAACTGACGGGTGACGGATTCGATCCCCCCGGCGGGAAGTTCCACGTTTTCGGCACGGAGGGCATCCTCAACATCCCCGACGGTGAGTCCGCGCGCGGCCAGTTTGTCGCGGTCCAGCCAGATGCGCATGGCGTATTCGAGGCCGCCGCCGATGCGGACACGGGCCACGCCGGGCAGGACCGAAAGACGGTCGACCAGAAAGCGGTTGGCGTAATCGGTGAGTTCCAGGCCGCTCATGGTTTCACTGGTGAGCGACAGCCAGATGACCACATCGTCGCTGGAATCGGTTTTTTGGATTGAAGGCGGATCGGCTTCATCGGGAAGCAGATTGAGAATGCCCGAAATCCGGTCGCGGATGTCGTTGGCGGCGTTGTCGATGTCGCGGTTGATGTCGAATTCGACGGAAATGCGGGAGCGTCCGTCGCTGCTGCCCGAGGACATGAAGCGGATGCCCTCAATCCCGGCGATGCGGTCTTCGATCACCTGGGTGACCCGGGTTTCCACCACGCTGGCGGCGGCCCCGGGATAGTTCGTGTCGATGGAGACCACCGGCGGGTCGATGTCGGGATATTCGCGCAGGGGAATGGCGCGGAAGGAGACAATGCCCAGCGCGATAATCAGCAGAGAAAGAACCGAGGCAAAAACAGGCCGCTTGACGGAAAGATCGGATAACAGCATCAGGTTTATCCGTCTGATTCGCTGGAGGTTTCGAGAAACGAAGCCAGCGGTTCGTCGCCGGTCCATTCGCCCAGGATGCGGACCTGTCCGCCATCCCGCACCTGCATGAGGCCGTGAATGACCACCCGGTCGCCTTCCTCCAGTCCGGAACGCACCTCCACCCATCCGGGGAGCCGGGTTCCGAGATCCACTGCCCGCTCAATGGTTCTCGGGCCGTTGTCGTTCTCCTCGATCCGGTAGACATGCGCCCGCCGCCCGCGCTGCACCACCGCACCTTCGGGGATCAGCAGCGCCTGCCGCTCGTTGCGGGTCAGGCTCACCCGCATCAACAGTCCGGGACGGAGCCTTCCGTCTTCATTGGGAAACATTGCGCGGGCCTGCAGGGTGCGCGTGACCGGGTCGATACGGGTATCGATGTGCGTGAGGGTCCCCCTGAAGGTCTCGCCGGGGAAGGCATCACTGGTGGCCTCCAGTTCCATCCCGGAGCGCAAGGCGGAAAGAAAAACAGAAGGGGCTTCAAACTCCACGCGAATGCTGCTGAGATCATCCAGCGTGGTCAGGGGTTCTCCAGCGGTGATCAGGGCACCGGGACTGATGCGTCGGATTCCCAGGATCCCGGAAAACGGCGCGGTCAGCGTGCGGTCGCGTATCCGCGATTCAATTTCCTCGATTTGTCCTTCAATCTGACGGAGCGCGGCCTCACGTTCCTGAAGCGTTGCGGAGGAGACCGCCTGACGTTCCACCAGCTCTTTGGCGCGGATGAACGCGGCCTGCCGCTCATCAAAGGTGGCTTTGGCGGCTTTGAGTTCGGCGCGCAGGCCGTCGTCCCGCATCCGCACCAGTACCTGACCCGCTTCGACTTCGTCACCGTCATCAAAAAGAATGTCCTCCGCGAATTCCGTCACGTTGGATGTCAGCATGACCGCCTCCCTTGCGAGGGTTGTGCCCAGAGCTTCCAGGGGTTCCCCGAACGCCTCGCGGACATCCACCGCCGCCACCACAACCGGCAGGGGGCGACCGGTTCCGCCCGGGCCTTGCGCCAGTGCCCGGGACGTGATGAGGGTTAAAACCCAGGCAAAGCGGTATAGTCGGAATGCATAAGAATATTCTGATTTCATGGTCAAAGCGTATAATGGATTTTTGATTTATCAACCCGGCATGATTCAGGAAACGATGTCCAACCATTCTCTTTTCCTGCAGGAGACACCCGTACATTGAATAACACCCAAATATCCGGGACAGGCTCAAATTTACCGGGTTTACTGTCAACCGG
>PXDP01000058.1 GCA_003565035.1 PVC group bacterium
AGCCGACCAGGGCATTGTTCAGGTCGTGCACCGGCAGCAGCATGTTGAAGGGGCCTTTGGTGAGAGCGCCTTCGGAACCGGCTCCGGTGGTGGACGGGGATTTTCCGGTGAGACTGGCCACATAGTCCATGAACAGTTCCGGCACTTCCTGATAGTGAATCGGGTTGTAAACCGCCAGAGGACGGATCCCGAGTTCTTTCTGTGGCGGATTGTTGCGGCGGCCGGGCAGCACGGCGCCGACCGGGGTGTACACTGCCACGCCGTCGGGCACTTTGCGCCGCAGGCGGGCGCCCAGTTCGGCGAGATAGGTTTCGCGCTCTTTGCCGAGATCGGGACGGTTCTGCAGATAGCGGGGGTTCAGCGTCGGCTTGCCGTCCACAATGCGGGGACTGTTGTTGCAGACCAGGTATTTGGGACCGTCGGGATTGGAGACAAACTCTTTGAGAGCGGCCTGCATGTCCGGGGTGAATTTTCCGAAGAGAATCACGTCGTCCACAATCGCCTGCACCTGTTCGCGCTCCAGCGGCTCGTAGTTGGAGAAAAAGTTGCCGTCGCCGGAGAATTCCAGCTCGGTGTACTTGTCATAGCCGGGAATGATGGCATCGTCGGGACGCTGGAAGAGGCGGAACTCACAGTTCTGCAGGAATTTGCAGGACGCGCCTTTGTAGCGTTCGGGCAGATGCGGAATCGAGGCGGAGGGGACCACCACGGAGGCGGTGATGTCGTCCTCGGTCTGCAGTTTGGTGGCCGGCCAGAAGTCTTTGCGCAGACTGAACAGCCGCCAGGAATGGTCCTCGGCATAGCCCAGACGCACGTAACCGGCGATCACCGGATTGCCGCGGTAGCGAAGTTCGTATCCGGGCATGCCGTTGATCATGTCCACGTGGAA
Source organism: PVC group bacterium (assembly GCA_003565035.1). Lineage (GTDB taxonomy): Bacteria > Verrucomicrobiota > Kiritimatiellia > SS1-B-03-39 > UBA6053 > PXAS01. Next base: position 890 of record PXDP01000058.1, read on the forward strand.
GCGCTCCCGCCAGGAGTCGCCCCAGTGCGGACGGTAATAGCGTTTGACCGTGAGAACGAGGTCTTTGACCCGCTGGGGGATCGCATCCAGCCAGGCGTTGTATTCCGGGGTGTGCTCCGGATTCGGGGTGAGCAGACGAATCACCGATCCCAGCGAGCGGTCCGCGCTGAGCACCGAGCGGCTGGGTTTGCCCGGCTCTTTGGGCACTTTAAAGCGGTCGGAGTAATCCTTGTTCAGGATCAGATCCACCTGGTCCATGTCCTCCTGGAAATTGGGGGTGAACACCGGAGCGGTGACCATGGCATCGGTAATGGGCTTGGAAATTTCCGACTTGCCGCCCCCGGAGACCGTGCAGGGCTTGTGGCAGACCAGACCTTCGGCGGTGGTGCCAATCAGACGCCAGCGCTGACCCGTCAGCGGATTGATCATCTGCACCTTGTACCCGTTGGGAAACACGTAGCTGATGTACGGCTTGAGCTTCAGGGTCTGGTCCTGACCGTCTTTCTGCCAGGTGATCTCCTGGGCGCGCAGCTTGAAGTGCGCGTCTTCCGGCACGTAGACGATGTCCGGATAAGTGGTGTCCACGCCGTAGCCTTCGGGATGCACGCTCATGCGCTCCGGCAGCAGCGCCGAAATTTCCGCGAAGGTGTTGTCGTCCAGCGACTGACCGCGCAACTGGCTGAGCCGGAAATCCTCGCCCAGGTCAAAGCTGGAAAAGGCCTGAGTGCCGCCCGCATGCTCCTCTTCGACAAGACCGAACAGATTCGCCGCATAGCTGAGCTGAGTTTTGACCTCTTTTTTGCAGTAGCCGAAATAGTTGTCGGCGATAAGCGTGACCACGACACCGCGGGCATCGCGGCAGGTGACTTTAAACGCGCCGCCCTCGTTGTACAGCTCCTCTTCGGATTCCCAGCACATGCCGTCGCGCTTCTGGCGTTCAGTGGCTTCGCTGATGTGCGGAAGGCCGACTTCTTTTTTGGTGAGACGAATGAGGTGGGGGGCGAGAATCACGCAGCCGGTGTGTCCCGACCAGCCTTCGGTGTCCAGACGCGCGTCGTTTTCGGGGAGCATCGGGTTGCCGGCGTTGCCGAAGATACTTTCCACGAAATCGAGGTTGGCCACCATGCTGCCGGGGGCGAAGAAACGGACCTCCATGCGTTTTTCGGCGGTGAAGCCTGGAACTTCCGGACAGACCAGCGGACGAAGCAGGAGCGAGACCCAGGTGCGGGCTTTTTCGTCCTGGGTGCTGGTGAAAGGCAGCTCCAGCAGATCGTCGGGAGGATTTATCGCGACTTTCAGCATGCGCGCGAACGTTTCAACCGGGACCGCTTTTTTATCGTTGGCGATGGGCAGTCCGCCTTCACACACGTGAAAAACGCCTTTGGTGGTGCGGCGGTCATTTTTGGGATTGTGCAGCACCCCGTGCCGGGTGCGGTAGCTGGTGATAATGGAGGAGGTGAACGAATCGCCGTCCACCGGCAGGGACAGGGCGCGGGCCAGACCGTGACGTTCCAGGGCAAAGCCCTTGGAGGGAAGCCAGGGACCGTCCATCTTCACCCCGTTTTCCGAGAGATACGCTTCGACATACTCATGAATATACTGATCGGCGGGCGGCAGATAGTCGGCCAGCAACCGGTCTTTGGCCTGAATGGAAGCCAGCAGCGCTTTGCCGATTTCCAGGAAAGGATAGTCTTTTTCGTCTCCGAAGATCGGCAGATCCAGCGCGGCGAGTTTCAGATTGATGAACTGGACCAGATCCTGGTCTTTTTCGGCGGGATGGGAGCCGTTGCCGGTGAACCCGATGCTTTCTTTCAGAGGACGATTCATGGAATACTTTCGTGTTGAGGTTTAAATCGGACAACCCCATGCCGAATTATCCGCAAAATAGCAATGGTAAACCGGTTTGGATTTGATGAGGAGGTGCGGAGTGTTCATTGAAATTCCAAATATGGAATGCATTCCATATTTGGAATTTCTATAGCTCGGTTCCGGCGCGGTGGCCAGATAACGATAACCGGGAAGCTGGAGCAGCAACTCCTCGACCATGGCGGGGGTTTCCTCCTGCAGAGCCACATAATCGGGCTGTGATGCCCCCAGAACCCGAGCGATGGACACGCGCCGGGTTCGCCAGCTTTCCCAGCCGGGCCGCGCCCAGATTGGACGCAGGATATTGTAAGTCATAACACGCATGCGGAACCTCAGAGGAGGAGACAGTTGAGCTCTCTTCTAGCGCACCTCCCCCGGAAAGCCAATGGGAAAGATGGTTGCAAGGCCGTTTTCCGATGATCGGAAAATTCCAGGATTCGGTTTCCGATGGTCGGAACGGTCGGGTTTTGGTGCGGTTTTGGGCACCGATTGCGGCGGAGTGGACGGGAACGCGAATCTCCGTATTCGCCGGGGCGGTGGGGGAAAGAAAGGAAGAAAGAGAACGTTGAACATCGAACTTCCAACTTCGAACGTTGAAGTGACGGTACGCAGCGACGGGGCGAAGGGGGACAGGAGCGCCGATCTCCGTATCGGCTGAGGGCGGACGATGTCCGTCCCC
>PXDP01000029.1 GCA_003565035.1 PVC group bacterium
AAAAACAATCCGCCAACCCGAAGAACGTGTTTCAAAAACCGCCCCGAAAACATCAAGCAGCCCGGTAAAGGCCTTATCCATCTCGGGAGCCTCTGCGCCTTCACAACGTATAATCCCTCTTCCGTCCTCCTCCTCCACCCGCAGAAAAACAGAGTCAGAATAGGTGCTCCGGCCCATCAGCTCCACCAGCAAATGCTCCAAGCCCCCCTCATCGCCCTCCACATAAACCGGACCGTCGGACAGCACCACCGAGAACCTGCACGAGCTGCCAAGAAGCCGTTGCAACAAATCATGGAGTGTCCGCAAAACTTCATTTACCGACACAGCATGTGGGGGAAAGGAATCCCGCCTGCTGAACGTCTGCACCAGCCGCACCAGACCGGAGGCCTGTTCCGCAGCATACCGCATATCGGTGAGGGCTTCCTGCTCGTCGGGATACAGGGACTCAAAGAGCAGTAAATTTCCAAGAATGGTGGTGAGCCGGTTATTGAGATCATGCGCAAGACCGGCATGAAAACGGGCCAGGGCCGCCGCCTTGGCTCCTTCATGAAGAAAAGGGGGATTCGGATCAGCAGACGGCGGCATCGTCCCGGTCCAGTTCAACCCAGGCGGTTCAGAACAGCTTCGTACTCCGGCTCCTGGGCAATTTCCGGCACCTGTTCTTTGTAAAGAACCTTGCCGTCGGGGCCAATCAGCACCACCGCCCGGGAAAACAGACCCGCCAGGGGCCCGTCTTCGATCAGGACCCCATAGTCTTTTCCGAACGCCGTCGACCGGAACGCGGAAAGATTCACCACGTCATTCAAATTCTCCGAACCGCAAAAACGCCCCTGGGCAAAAGGAAGGTCCAGGGAAACATTCAGAATTTTCACATCTTTCACCTGGCTGGCGATTTCATTGAAACGCCGGGCGGAGGCCTGGCAAACGCCGGTATCCAGACTGGGAACAATATTCAGGATGACGGTCTGCCCGGCAAAATCGCTGAGGGCCACGTCGGAGAGATCCCCTCCGCAGAGTACAAAATCCGGTGCGGCCGTGCCGACGGCGGGAAGTTCACCGCACGTTTGAATGGGGCTGCCTTTAAACGTAATATTTGCCATAAGAGTTCCTTTAGAGTGTTTTGTTAGCCGAAGCGGAACTCTGACTATGCAGGATCTTTCCTGAAAATCAAACCCATCTTCACAGACTTGTTGCCCCTCATTCAATGAAAGATCGTGAATTGATGTTGATTCCGTTTGAACTTTGGTGTTTCATTAGCAAATTACTTTTACATTCTCTTTCAACCCCAAACGGGAAACTGCCATGCGCACTCTGTCTCTCCTGCTTCTGCTCCCACTGACGTTTCAACTCACGCTCCAGGCCCGCGCGCCTCGGGAAACCGAATTTTCGGTGCTGGTCATCCCCGCTCAGCACGGAGCGGTTCAAATTGCCCGGGATTTTGAAGCCTTTAATCCCCTTCTTCTGGTCAGCTACGACACCGCCGCGCCCGCCGAAGCCCCCTTCCTGCACACCTGGAACGGCACCGGATGGATGCGGCTGTCCGCCGAAGGCTACCAGTCCGGCAATTTTCTCCGCCGGGACCCCCTGCGTGTCATCGTCGTGGGTCCTCCCACCCCCCGGGTGGCCCTGCTCGTCGAACAGGCCACCCTCTGGAGCCGCCGGGAGGTCCTGAACATTGAAAGCAATGATCCGGTTGAGGTCATCAACGCCCTCGGCCGAATTTTAGACATCCGTCCCCGCGACTGGCGCTGGCTGGCCAACCGCTACGTCCTTGAACTCGAAGACTTAAACCGGCATACTGAACACCTGAGCTGGTACGACACCTACCGTGCGAGTGATCTGCCGCCCCCCACCAGTCCTTTCGGCCGCCGCCGCGCGCCCACCGAACCGGAACCCGGCCTCCGCCCCATCATCACCCTTGAACCGGTTGAACAGGTCTCCGATCGTGATGCACCCTCGAACACCCCCGGGGCCGAAGAGGATGAAGCTGACCGCAATTAAAGCGTGTGTACTGATATTTGCGTTCTTGACCGCTGCCTGCGTGCGGGTTGAAGAAAGCAGACCCAACCTGCAGCCCAGCCGCCTGCTGGTCACCCGGGATATACAGGGTGTCCGCCTTACCCTCAATACCAAGAAAAACGTGGGCTATCGCATCTACTTCCGCGAAGAAGGACAACCCTGGACGATTCTTCCACAGGGCGAACTGATCCGCGGCACCGGAGACCCGGTGGAAATCGTTGATCCCGCACCCACAGCAGTCCGTCGCCGTTACCGTTCCGAGACGATCGTCGCGCCTTCATCGTGAAGCGCGGCGGGAATCGATTCCCGACTCTGCCGGCGACTCCACCAGAAAACTCCGCACCCGCGCCCAGAAGGGGGACCGAATCCCCCGCCGCGTTTCCGGAATCGGCCGGCCCCCGCGCACCGCCTCAATCGCTTCATCATAGGATGAAAAGCGGTCATCGGGATCTTTTTCCATCATTTTGTACACAATTTTTGAAAACACCTTCGGCAAATCCTTGCGGAAATCGGAAAGGTAAGGTGTCGGATCGCGCAGGGCCAGCTCGATCACCTCATCGCCAGTCTCGCCCTCAAACGGTGCCCGGTCCGCCATCACATGAAAAATCGTGGCGCCCAGCGAATATAAATCCGATCGGAAATCCTCCTGCTCCTGCCGTGCCTTCTCCGGGGCCATGTAGTACGGCGTGCCCCACCGCTCCACCGACTGCTCCCGGTGAATAAACCGTGCCAGTCCAAAATCCGTAATTTTCGCGTGGTTCCGCTCATCCACCAGGATATTCGCCGGCTTCACATCCCCATGCACCAGCCCCGTCGCCTCAGCAGCCCGAAGGCCCTCCATCACATCCACCGCAATCCGCCGAATCGCGTCCAGCGTAATGGCTGAGGATTTCATCAAGGTCTCCAGTGTGGGATGATTCACCAACTCCATGACAATGTACGGACGGTTTTCCGCCTTGCCCAGACGGTACACCTGCACCACCCGCGGATGCATCACCCGCCCTGCCGCTTTCGCTTCTTTCTCCAATTGACTCCACATTTTCGGACTCGAAAAATACGCCCGGCGCAGCACTTTTACCGCCACCTCCCGGTTCAGCGTCTGGTCCACCGCCAGATACACCCGCCCCATGGCCCCCTGCCCCAGAAAGCGCGTCAACCGGAACTGATCCAGATCCGTCGGAACCAGCACCCGCTCCCCGCAATTCGGACACACCGCAAAATCCAATGGACTCATCCCGCTCACCCCCACGGACGTTCCACAGGCCCAGCATGGCACCCGCTCCGGCTTCGCCGGCGCAGCATGTTTGTTCGCTGACAGCTTTTTGGAGGTGAAATCACTCATTACCGGAAGAGTAACATACTCCAAACAAATGCGACAAGACAAACATGTCCCTCCGGGTCATTTAACGG
>PXDP01000102.1 GCA_003565035.1 PVC group bacterium
AAGGGACGGGCTTGCCGCCAGGGAAGAGGTCCGAGCGAATGGGTGAGATGAATCCGGCATGAGAGCAACCGGGTTCCCGCAGTCATCCGATGGGTGCGGGTGGCCGGCGGCAGGAATAAAGCATCTCCTGGGCACCCTCGCAGAGAGGAAAATCCTTGGGGAAAGGTCAGTTCCACCTGACCCTCCTGCACGATCCAGCAGGTGAGAGGGGGATGTGCCAGGGTAATGTGAAGAGCACCCTGAACCACCTCCGCTTCATAGATATATTCGAGTTCCGCCCGGACGGGCGGATCTGCAGGAAAGAAAAGTTCAGGCCTCATTGTCTGATACTATCATAAAATTACACTCAAAAACATCCAAATGACCTTTTTTTGACATTTAAAAGCTTTTTTTGTCACTGATTTGACTTTGTTTTCAGCTACAGATCCTGCAAACTTCACCCATGAACGCATCCAAAGATCACACCACGTCGTTTCCCGCCTCCGTTTCCGGAATTGTTCCCTCTTTTGCCCAGATCGCTGATTTCGGGCCGCCCCGCAGTGAGGTCGGCATCGGCGGTCTGATGCCCTGGCAGGGAAAATTGTATATTTTGAATTATGTCTCTCACCGTAAAAGCACTGGTACGGGCACCGGTCTGCGGGTGGTTGACGAAACCTTTACCATGACCCGTCATCCTGAAGGGACGGATGGCACCTACGCGAACCGGATGGTGCACAGCGAATCGAGTCAGTTGATTCTGGGCCCCCATCTGATTTCCACAGATCACACGGTGCGCACCGTTCAGGAACTGGTCGACATTCGCCTGTGCGGCACGGCCCGGCATTTGACGGATCCCGAACAACTGGTCTACATGCTGGGAATGGAGGGGGAGTTGTTTGAGCTGAATGTGAATACGCTGGAGGTCACGCAGCTATTTGATTTGACCCAGGAACTCGACACTCCCGGGGAAAGGAGCTGCCACTTCAAAGACTGTTACACCGCTCACGGTCGCTTGGTTATCACCAACAATGATTACAATGAAGATGATTTTCTGGGGAACCGGAAAGAGGGGACTCTCGCCGAATACGACGGCACTGAATGGAGGGTACTGGAGCGCAAGCCGTTCGTCTGCGTCAATGGAATGGGTTTTTTCGGCGAAACGATTTTTGCCAATGGCTGGGACCGGGCCTCGGCGATCCTCAAGGTGTACACCGCCGCGGATGATACCTGGACCACGTATCGGCTGCCCAAAGCAAGCCACACGCATGATCACAAGTGGCAAAGCGAATGGCCGCGTATCCGCTCGGTGGAACACGAGCGGCTGCTGATGGATTGCCACGGAATGTGGTATGAGCTGTCCCCCTGGGCCTACGGCAATCGTATTTGGGGTGTGCGTCCAATCTCGACCCATCTCGCGGTGCACGGCGATTTTTGTTCCTGGAAGGGGATGCTCATGGTGGGGATGGATAATTGCAGCGCGGATGGCGGTGCAAATCTGCACTGCGCAGAACCGCAGTCCGGAATCTGGATGGGCAAAGTCGACGATCTCTGGAATCTGGGCAAACCCACTGGCTGGGGAGGCCCGTGGTGGGAGACTCCGGTGCAGGCGGGTCAGGCTTCAGATCCCTATCTGATGACCGGCTTCGATAAAAAATGTCTGCACCTCTCCCATAATGCGGAAACGCCGGTGATCTTCCAGCTTCAGGTTGATGCCCTCGGCAACGGGGACTTCCGCACCTGTGAGACCTTGGAGATTTCCGCCGCCGGTTCAAAGGTTTATGTATTCCCGGATGGCTTCAGTGCACATTGGGTTCGGCTGATTCCCTCAGCAGACTGCACGGCCACGGCCCAATTTCACTACAGCTGATTTAAAACCGGTCAATGGCCTCAAACAATCGAGCATGTTGTCTGTCAACAAGGATGATGCGGTCGGCGGGGCCGGGCGGATTGAAAATCAGCGCCGCTGAAAAATCATCACGCTCTGTGGTGTGGGGGATCTGCTGCCCGTTGGCGAAAACCACCGGTTCGCTCCAGTCGTCCGGAACTCGTGCACGGATTTGTAAATTTCTATCAGTGCCTTCCGGCAGAGTGCGGATGCGAAGAATGTATCCGTTTTCGCGCACATGACTGATTTGAAGTCTGGCTTCGTCCGCATCTTCGCCGGCAAGGGATACCAGGGGCGGTCCGGATGGAGCCCGGAGGAAAATTCTGTTCCGGGGATTGTGCATGAACCCGGAGGCGGGCAGACCCGCCGCATTGAAGATCGTTTCATGTGGATTGGGTGTCAAGCCATAGGCGGCCATAAGCGGTTCCGGAATCTCCGGGTGGGAAAGCTCAAGACGGCCATTGCCGATGTTTCTCGCATTCGCCCAACGGGCCTCCCCGTCCGCACCCAGGAGAAAAATACCGCTGATCCCGAAGAGGGAGGGTTCGAAACGAAGATCGCCAGCCGTGCGGTCAAAAGACAGGATGAGGCTGTTTCTGGCGGATTCAACTCCGATCAGACGAGGTCCTGAGTAGATACGGTTTTTTTGACCGTGCGCATGGTGCAGGGCCGCCAGCCCAAGTCGGCGTCCGGCTTCGGCTTTTTGCGCGAAGTGAGTCCCTAAATTTCCGGTATCGTAAAGCTCGACCAGGGTGAAATTCGGATCATCGGCAAAGACTTCCCGGGTTTGATACAATTGTAAATTTAGAAAACTACGGTAGAACGGCCGGGAGTAGGCTAACAGGGGCGGCTGGTTCGAGGTGTTTCGCGAAAGGGTTCCGGCAATAAAATAAAAATCCTGCCCAAAGAGTTGGCGCCAGTGATTGACCATGGCCTGCAAACGTTCCGCGTAGTCATCGCGCGGTCCTGCTTCGCCTTGATGCCAGATAACACCCCGGATGGCTTTGGGTGCGAGCGGATGAATGCGTGTGTTGTGCAGAGCGGTGGGGAAGTTAACGTAAACGAGTCCGTGGCCGGGCCTGCGGCCGCGGCGATTCGGGTCTGCCACCCATTCCGCCTGGGCCTCTGCAAAGCCTTCCCACGTGTCAAAAGCGGCCCGCCGCCGCCCTTCGGTCAGTCCCCGGTTCGCTCCGGCGAGACGTTGCTCATAAAAATTTGCATGTTCCTCCGAGGGGATCGCTTCCAAGGCTTCCCGAGGCATCCAGGCGGTGAGGTTGGTGCCGCCCACCGCAACCAGCAGAATGCCAACCGGCACGTCCAGTTCGTCGCGGAGCATGCGGGCAAAATAAACCGCCATGGACTGATTGCCGTCCAAAGGTTCCTGAAGAGGGGCCCAGCGTCCGCCGCGCCCACCTGCATCGGCGTCGGGCAAAGGCTCCAGATACGCACCGTCACCAAAGCGCCGGATACGGACGGGAGGGCGAGGGCCATGTGGAGGAACGTGATGGGGATAGAGTCCTGTGGAACGGTCGGGCCCGCCGTCGACCATGTTCG
>PXDP01000395.1 GCA_003565035.1 PVC group bacterium
AGAATCACAAAACCATGCAGGACGAGAAAAAAGCGTTCTACGAATATCACTCCTGCATGATGGAGCCCTGGGATGGTCCGGCGCTCATGCCCTTCAGTGACGGCACCTTTGTGGGGGCGATTCTGGACCGGAACGGTCTGCGTCCGGCCCGCTATCTGGTGACCTCCGACGACCAGGTCGTGATGGCCTCGGAAACCGGGGTTGTGGACATTGATCCTGCGAAAATCATCAAAAAAGGCCGGCTGGAGCCGGGCCGCATGTTCCTGATCAACCTGGAGGAGGGGCGCATTGTCCAGGATGCCGAAATCAAGCAGCAGGTGGCCAACCGCAGTCCGTACCGCGCCTGGCTGGACCAGCACATGATGAGCATTCATGATCTGCCGCCGCAGGTGGACCCGGTGCCGATCCGCGGGGAGAAACTGCTCAAAGCCCAGCAACTCTTCGGCTACACCCTGGAGGACCTGCGCGTGGTCCTGCGGCCCATGTACGAGAAGGGCGTGGAAGCACTTGGGTCCATGGGCGTGGATATTCCGTTGGCGGTGCTCAGTGACCGCTCCCAGTTGATGTACAACTACTTTAAGCAGCTGTTTGCGCAGGTCACCAATCCGCCGCTGGACGGGATCCGGGAGGAGATTGTCACCTCGCTGATCACCAACCTGGGGCAGGAACGGGATTTGTTTGAAGAGACCCCGGAGCACGCGCGGATGCTCAAGCTGGAGCAGCCGATTCTCAACAGCCGCAACCTGGAGCGGATCCGTTTGTCGACGCGTCCGGGCATCAAAGCCGCGACGCTCAAGATGCAGTTCAATGCCCGCAAGGGCGGGACAGACCTGGCGGCGGCGCTGGAGTCGCTCTGTGCGGACGCCTCCAAAGCGGTGGACGGCGGACACACGATTCTGATTCTGTCGGACCGGCATCTCGACGAAGAAAAAATGCCGATTCCGGCGCTGCTGGCCACTGCGGCCGTGCATCATCATTTGATCCGCGAAGGCAAGCGCACGCAGTGCGGTCTGATTGTGGAAACGGCGGAGGCCCGCGAGGTGCATCACTTCTGCTGTCTCTTCGGATACGGGGCCGGGGCGGTGAATCCGTATCTGGCGCTGGCCACGGTCCGGGATCAGGTGAGCCGGGACGAGCCGCGCGATCTCAACGGCGACAAAGCCGTACAGAACTACATCAAGGCGGTGAATAAAGGCATTCTCAAAGTGATGTCCAAGATCGGGATTTCCACGCTGCATTCCTATCGCGGGGCGCAGATTTTCGAGTGCGTGGGTCTCAAGCAGGCGGTGGTGGACCGCTATTTCTGCGGCACGCCCACCCGCATTGAAGGTGCGGATTTGGACGCGCTGGCAACCGATGTGCTGAAGCGCTACGACGTAGCGTATCCGCCTCGTCAGGTGGCGGAAAACCTCAGCCTGGACGTGGGCGGGGTGTATCAGTGGCGCCGCCGCGGGGAGCATCATCTGATTTCCCCGATGCTGGTGGCCATGCTGCAAAAATCCACCAAAGTCCGGAGCAAAGACGATTACAAAGCGTATTCTCAGTTGGTGAACGACCAGAGCCGCAAGCTGGCGACGCTGCGTGGACTGATGGAATTCAAAACCGGGGTCCGCGCTCCGGTGCCGCTGGAGGAGGTGGAGCCCTGGACGGACATCGTCAAACGCTTCAAGACCGGCGCGATGTCATACGGCTCGATCAGCCGCGAGGCGCATGAGACGCTGGCGATCGCCATGAACCGCATCGGCGGCAAATCCAACTCGGGCGAGGGCGGCGAAGAGGAGCACCGCTACAAACCGGATGCGAACGGCGACAGCCGCAGTTCCGCGATCAAGCAGGTGGCCTCCGGCCGGTTCGGGGTGACCAGCTATTATCTGACGCAGAGCAAAGAGATTCAGATCAAAATGGCGCAGGGCGCCAAGCCCGGTGAGGGCGGTCAGCTCCCCGGTCTCAAAGTGAACCAGACGATTGCCAAAGCGCGCTTCAGTACCCCGTATGTGGGACTGGTTTCTCCGCCCCCGCACCATGATATTTATTCGATTGAGGATCTGGCGCAGTTGATTCATGACCTCAAAAACGCGAACAAATACGCGCGGATCAACGTCAAGCTCGTGTCCGAAGTGGGCGTGGGCGTGGTCGCCGCGGGTGTGGCCAAAGGCAAAGCCGACGTGGTGCTCATCAGCGGCTACGACGGCGGCACCGGCGCATCGCCCGAAACCTCCCTGAAACATGCCGGGCTTCCCTGGGAGCTGGGGGTTTCCGAAGCGCATCAGACCCTGATGCTCAACAATCTCCGCAGCCGGATCACGGTGGAATGCGACGGCAAACTCATGACCGGGCGCGATGTGGCGATTGCCTGTCTGCTGGGTGCCGAGGAATACGGGTTCAGTACGGCCCCGCTCATCACCATGGGCTGCATTATGATGCGCGTATGCCATCTGAACACCTGTCCGGTGGGCATTGCCACGCAGAATCCGGAACTGCGGAAGAAATTCACCGGTTCGCCGGATTCGGTGATTAACTTCTTCCATTTGGTGGCCGAAGAGCTGCGCGAAATTATGGCCTCTCTCGGCTTCCGCACACTCGAAGAGATGGTGGGTCACAGCGAACTGCTCGACATGCGGGCGGCGATCGACCACTACCGCGCCAAGGGACTGGATTTCAGCCGGATTCTGCACAAGCCGCAGGTCCCGGAATCCTGGCCGATGCACAAAACCATCGAACAGGATCACGGACTCGACAAGGCGATGGACAACGAACTGATCGAGAAATGCGCGAACGCGATTGAAAGCGCGGAGCATACCCATTTTGCGATGAAGATCGAAAACATTCACCGTACCGTCGGCACCATGCTCAGTGCGGAAATCAGCCGCAAATATGGCGAGGCCGGTCTGCCGGAAAACACGGTCACCATCGACTTCAACGGCAATGCCGGGCAGAGTTTCGGGGCGTTTTTGGCCAACGGGGTGACCTTCCGTCTGGAGGGGGATGCAAACGACTACTTTGGCAAAGGCCTCAGTGGCGGCACTCTGGTGGTGCATCCGCCGCGGGTGTCTCCGTTCCGTCCCGAGCAGAATGTGATTATCGGCAATGTGGCGCTCTTTGGCTCCACCCGCGGGTCCGCCTTTATTCAGGGCGCGGCCGGGGAACGCTTCTGCGTCCGCAATTCCGGGGCGCAGGCAGTGGTGGAAGGCGTGGGCGACCATGGCTGTGAATACATGACCGGCGGCTGTGTGGTGGTGCTGGGCGCAACCGGCCGCAACTTTGCCGCAGGCATGAGCGGCGGCGTGGCCTACGTGCTTGATCTGGCCGGGGATTTCCCCGAACACCGCTGCAATCACGAACTGGTGGATCTCGAAGACGTGGTGGATCCCGAAGATGTTGAGCAGCTCCACGATTTGGTGGAACGTCATTA
>PXDP01000260.1 GCA_003565035.1 PVC group bacterium
TCACCGTGCTCGAACCCGATGAAAACATCTCCCGCGGCGGTCTGGGCATGTTCACCCGCAACGTCCGCCGCCGCCAGCTCCGGATCCAGCCCGATCCGCTCGTCTTCGAAGCCCGCAATCCGCCCGCCGAAGGACGCCCCCGCGATTTCGACGGTGCCGTCGGCTCCTTCACCCTGCAGGCCTCCGCCTCGCCCGACACCCTCAGCGTCGGCGAACCCGTCACCCTCCGCACCCGCATCAACGGTGCCGGCAACATCCGCACCCTCCTGCCGCCTTCCCTGGAGGAAAGCGACGATTTCCGCGTCTTCAGCCCCCGGCTGGTCGAGGAGGATCTCGCCCGAGACGGCCTCAGCGGCAGTAAAATCCTCGAACAGGTCATCATCCCCCGCCACGCTGAAGTCAGCGAAATCCCCGAACTGCGCTTCAGTTTTTTTGATCCCGACCGCTGGGAGTACGTCATCCGCACCGCCGGACCCTTCCCCCTCGAGGTCTCTCCCGCCGCCGAAGGCACCGTGCAGCCTCTCACCACTGGGGCCGGCGGACTGCGCCTGAACATCGGCCCCACCCTGCTCGGCCAGGACCTCGTCTATCTCAAAAGCGAACCGGGCACCCCCCGCGCACTGGACAGCATGTCCCCGGTCGCGTTTTCCCTCTGGTCCTCCCTCCCCCTGGCCGCCTGGGCCCTGTTCGGCTGGGCGCATACCCGCAAAGAAACCCTCCGCCGCGACCCCACCCTGGCCCGCAGAATGAACGCCCCGCGCAACCTCCGCAAAAACCTGCACGCGATCCAGACCGCCTCCGCCTCCGAGATATACGAAGCCATCTGGAAATGCCTCACCGAATACCTCGCCCACCGCTTCCAGCTTCCCCCCGGCGAGATTCAGGCCGACTCCCTAACCGAACATTTGCAGGGCCGTCTCCAACCGGAAACCCTGCAAACCCTCGAAGCCTGGCTCCGCCGCTGCGAACGCGCCCGCTTCGCCGGCGACGGCACCGCCGACGCCCACAGCCTCGCGGAGGAATTCGAACCCGTCATGCTCGCCCTCGACAAGGAGGCCTCATGAAAGCCCTCATCCTCCTCCTGCTTGCCCTCTCCCTTCTCCCGCTCCGCGCCGGATGGGACGCAGCCATGGAGGCCTTCGACCAGGGCGACTTTGAGCAGGCCTACGAACGGTTCCTCAGCCTGCGCACCGACCGCCACACCACCCCCGCCCTCGAATACAACCTCGGCAACAGCGCCTTCCGCCAGGGCCGGCCCGACCTCGCCCTCGCCCACTACCGCCGCGCCCTCTGGCTCGCCCCCCGCGATCCCGACCTCACCGCCAACCTCAACCGCGCCCTGGACCTCACCGGCGCGGAATGGCCGGAACTCCCCCTCTCCCGGCGCATCACCCATCCCCTTTCCTACGCCGCCTGGACCGGCCTCTGGTTTGTGCTCCTCACCGCCAGTGCCCTCTATGGTGCCCTCACCCGGATCTTCCCGCCCCTGCATCACGCCCGCGCCTGGGTCTATCCCCTCAGCCTCACTCTGCTCCTCCTCGCCCTCTGGGGCCGCTGGGCCGCTTCCCCCGAACGCATGCGCCCCGAAGGTGTCCTGCAGGGCGGCGAAATCATTGCCCGCTTCGAACCCGTGGACAGCAGCACCCGGCATTTTTCCCTCCCCGGCGGCAGCGTCGTACGGATTCAGGACCACGCCCGTCAATGGGTCCGCATCCAAAGCAATGACACCTCCGGCTGGATCCGCCGCGACGAAATCATCCCGCTCCTCAGCCAGTGACCTCCGCCCGCAAACCGCCCGTTATTCGTCACCCTTAAAAGACCACAGATATTCCGGGACAATCCGCCCCTGCGGATCAACCCCAACCCCCTCCTCCAGCAAAAGCCTTTTCTTGCGCAGCACCTCCGGCCCGTCGCGGCGACCCATAAACCCCCCGAGCGACAAATCCGAGGCCACCACCCGGTGACAGGGCACATCCGGGGCAAACGGATTCCGCTTCAGGGCCTGCCCGACCGCCCGCGGCGAAGCACAGTCAATCGATGCCGCAAGCGCCGCATACGTCGCCACACGCCCCCGGGGAATCCGGCAACAGGCCGCATACACCCGCCGCTGAAACGCCGAGAGCAAAGCCGAATCCTCAAAATCGGTTGTTTCTATCATAAGGGAGATCCTGAAATATTTTTAAACGCAATCAACTCAAAAAACCCTTCAAAAAGGTACTTTAGAGTCACAAATCTACATTTATGTCGTATAATTAAATCCCTTACGTTTTTCTAACGCTGTGGGATTTGCGGATTGAACCTTTTCTCCTTATGAGTGTAGGGTATGAAAATGGAACCGCCCCATTCTACGAACAAAGCCGGAAGTGCTCTGCTCGTGACCCTCCTGGTCATGGGGTTGATGACCATGCTAGTCCTCGCGTTCAGCACCCATGTCCGCCTCGAACTCCGCAACATCAGCAATCACCAGGACCAGCACCTCGCCAGAGCCAACGCCCGCCTCGGCCTTGAGCTCGCACTTGCTCAGTTGCAAGAACTTGCAGGTGAGGATGCCCGCGTAACCGCTCGGGCTGAAATCCTTGATCAAACTCATGAGAACGGCTCCCAGTATTGGGCTGGTGTCTGGGATTCTGTGACGGAAAATTTCATCGGGTGGCTCGTAGCCCAGGGAGAACCAGAGTCGAACCCTACGAGTGCCGGGATGCGATTTATCGGTTCCGAAACCGTTGGTTCAAATTCAGACGCACATGTGTTTGCGCCAGTGCGCAGCATGACTGGGGGCGGATTCGGCTGGTACATCAGTGATGAAGGCGTGAAAATTGGTTTGAAACCACATGACCGGTTTAACGAAATGACTCTTCAAGGCTATCAGGGTAGTGAAGCTGCTAATTTTTCCAACTCTAATGATGCGTGGCGGATTGACCGGGCGCGGAAAATGAGCCCTGCCGTCCTGGATATAACCGGTCAAACGGATGAAACTACCTCCTTTACGCACCGGGGCCGAACCAACACGGAACGACAGAATCGGGTAGACACCCGTGAGCGGCTGATCAGAACAACATTTCTAAATGATCTGTTGGTCCCGGGAATGCTTGCAGGAAATCAGAGCACAAACCTTTCCGAATCATTTATTCAGGAGCATGCCCATGAACTGAGCGTTAGAAATGCTTTTACCCTGACGAATACCCTGGATGGCGGGTTGCGCCAGGATTTGACACACCTCCGCAGAATGAACGCCCCAAGCCAGGCTCAGTTAAATCAAACCTTCAATGCGCCACAATGGGACTACCTGACCCCGGCTATCCATGACTTTGTGAATTTTGACCGCCGGATCTCATGGAGTCCTAACTCCCCCCCACCCGTTATTCAACCCTGGGTACCTGAAGGATACATGAATAA
>PXDP01000448.1 GCA_003565035.1 PVC group bacterium
CGCCAGAGACCCATTGCAATCAAGCACAAAACACGAACCTCAAATCTATAAGGCACCAAGTGTAAAAAAAAGTTCAGAAAAATCGGAGATCCCCTTGACATCCGTCTTCATAGCAGGGGTGAGATATCTTCAGCCCCAAGCACAGCTTGGGGTTTAGGCAGGCCGATGTCCAAAGGCCCGAAGGGCTGAGATATAGGCCGAGGGTGAAGCCCAAGGTTTGTGTCGGGCATGGTTGCGGGGTGAGATATTAGACAGATTATATGCGCTCTGACGTAATTATATTTCGTTATGACGGATTGTGCTGTGATGGGGTTTGAGGGTAAACTGACGGCGTTTTTCATCAGAATATTTCACTGCTGTTCGTTAACTTTTCTAAAAAACTGTGTGGATATCTGCCTACATCATCTACACCCCAACCCCGGATTCTCATGAGACTGTTTCTGCGCATGGCCTTCAGATTTTGGTTTTTCGTTTGTTGTGTGAGCGGTATGTTGACGGCGGCGCCGTCGTTTGATCCGGCGAATCCTCCGACTTCGGCCACGCCGCCGACAGAGGCGTATCAGCGGTATACGGGGATCTTTGCGCATCAGAAGGGTCCGAAGACGGTGATGTTTGTTTATATCCGTCCGGTGGGCGGAAATGTGCCGGTGATGAAAACCCATGCGCAGTTGAGTGCGGAGCTGGATTCCTCTTCGCTGGAGTACTACCGGGCCTCGTATCACCAGACCTGGTTCGGACCGGTGATTCACAATTTCGGGGAAGCCAACGAATTCACGGTGCCCCGGCTGGAGGTGCCGCCGATGGTGGAGTTGACGGGGACGGTTGCAGAGTATCAAAACAGCTTTAGTTTGTTGCAAATCGATACGATTGCGGCGGTGCGGGCATTGGGCGGTGAATACGCGCAGGGGCAGCGTTTGGACCCGGCCAACTTTGACCGGCTGATGGCCTTCGGAGATCCTAAACTGATCGGTTCAACGGGCTTGGCGTTTGTGGGCGGCCGCTTTTCGTGGTCGGGAAACACCTTGTCGGGCGGGGTGGTGACACACGAGTGGGGTCACAACTGGGGCGTGTTTCATGCGAATTTCTGGCAGACGAACGACGGCAATCCCCGCAGTCCCGACGGATCGCATTTTGAATACGGGGATGGCGGCGACGTGATGGGCGGCGGCGGCACGCTGTTCAACGCGATGTTCCGGGACAAGCTGGGCTTTCTGGAGCGCGGCCGCAACGAAGTGGAGGTGCTGAGCACCAGCGGCACCCGCCGGATTTTCGCCTACACGGCCGCGGCCCCGCGCCATCCCGACGCCCTGCGACGCGCGCTGCTGCTGCCGGTGACGGGTTCGGGTTCGCAGACAAAATGGAAAATCGTTTCGTTCCGCCACGTCAACGGAACCGACGGGGGCTTGTCCCGGAACGACTGGGACCGCAACGCGGTGCAGATTCACGCCTCCCGGACCAGTGCGACCAGCAGCCACAACACGGGCTCCCATTTTCTCGACACCTCCCCGGGGTCCCGTTCCGGCGGGTTTACGCAGGACCGCATAGATGGCGGTCTCAAAATCGGCCGCACCTACAGCGAGGGGCCGAATGTGAACGGAGCCCATTTGTACGGCGGCGTGCACATCACGCCCGTGACCCGCGGGAGCGTGACCCTCGACGGCACCGTGCACGAGTATATCGACGTGGTGGTGAATTACGGGATGGATGTTTCGGCGGAGAATGCCCCGCCGGTGGCTTCCTTTGATCAGGGCGTCTACTCCGTGGCCGTGAACACGCCGTTGAACCTGACCGTCCAGGCCGCGGATCCGGACGGCGACGCGCTTGCCTTTGACTGGTCCTTCGGGGACAGTCGCTACAACATCGTAAACAGTGCCACTCAGACGGTTTCCTGGACAACCCCGGGCTTTTACTTGGTGAGCTGCGTGGTGAGCGACATGAAGGGCGGCACCGACACCGCCTATGTCTGGGTGAATGTGGGCGGGCAGACCTATGAGGCACCGGTCGCTGATACGACACTGCCCGGGCTGTCGTACCGCTATTACGAGGGCTCCTGGTCCACGCTGCCGAATTTCGGTCAGTTGATGCCGGTGGATTCGGGAACGGTTTCCTCGGTGGACCTTTCCATGCGTCAGCGCAATGACAATTTCGCGGTCTTGTTCACGGGCTATCTGGAGGTTCCCGAAGAGAACGTGTATAAGTTCCGCATCCGGCACAACGACGGGGTGCGTTTGAGTGTGGCCGGGCAGACCGTCATCCAGGCTCCGAATCAGGTGAACAGTGCTCAGGAGTCCAACGGAAACATCGCGCTGCAGCCGGGGCGGCATCCTTTTCGGCTGGAATATTTCCATCGTACCGGTTCAGAAGTGCTGAATCTGCGGGTTTGGCGCGCCGGAGAGAGTGAGATTCCCGTACCGGATGCCTGGTTCAGCCAGCCCGACTGGGCCGGGAACGCCGCGCCGCAGGTGGCGCTTGTCAGTCCGGGCATGAACGAAACCTTTGTCTCCAACAGCGATGTGTTGCTGCAGGCGACCGCGTCGGATGACGGGGGGATCGACCGGGTGGTGTTTTTCGCCAACGGGGCCTATCTCGGAGAGGCCGACAGTCCGCCCTATGAACTGCTCTGGGAAAAAGTTTCCGTGGGACCGCGCGAACTTACCGCCATCGCCTATGATGTGACGGGCCGCTGGACGCAATCCGGGCCGGTCACCATTGTGGTGGAGAATCCGCCGCCCGCAAACGGCTTCGGCATCAGTTTCGGCGCGCGCAACGACAACACCCGCATTCAGTACGGGGAACGGGCCGGGGCGGTGTACCGCTATCCCAACTGGACACAGCTTCCGGATTCCACCGGCACGAACAATCCCGTGATCGATCACAACGGCTTTTCCACCGGAGCCCGGGTGTCACACAACGCCGACGGGGCGGGATCGGGATTTTTTGAAACCCTTGGCAGCGCGGAGAGCGCCGACGGCCGCATGATGCGCGGCGGCCTGCACCGGCGACAGGACATCGAACCTGCGCCCAACCCCAATCCCTATGTGGACGTGAGCGGCGTGCCCTACAGCACTTACGATGTCTATGTCTATTTTGATTACCTGAACGACAGAGCGGACGATACCATCCCGCAGCGTCTGGTGCTGACCCCCTCAGAGGGACCGGCGCCCGCGCCGAAATTCGGACGCAACTCCGCTTCGCACACCAACGGACTGGGGGATTTTCCTGCTTACGACACGTTTAACGGATTCCGGGAGGCGACCGCGACACAGCTTGATTCGCCGGACAGCGAACTCTTCGGGAATTACGTGGTCTTCCGCAACCAGACCGCCTCCTCGTTCCGGGTGGAAGCCACCCGGAACAATCCTGCCACTCTTGGCAGCACCAATGGACGGCACCG
>PXDP01000517.1 GCA_003565035.1 PVC group bacterium
GAAGCCCAGACCCTTGGCCTGATGGACCGTCATGATGCGGATCGCTGCGGCGGCCTCGGCTTCCTGCAGTTCCAGCGCCTCGACCGAGGCGATAAAGGCATCGATGCCCTCGCCGCTGGCGGCCTTGTTGTCGAAGGCCTCGGCAGCGGCGAGCAAGGCTTCCGCGCGGTTTTTCAAGAAAGCCTCGTGGGTGGATTGGGCGGAGAACCCGGGCTGCCCCGTTGGCTCGGCCAGGGCCAGCTCGATCCAGTGCTGCAGGGTGCTGGCATAGCCGGATTCGGCCAATGATTGCAGCGTCGTCGACCGGAATGTATCCAAATCCTCAAGACCCCAGCTTTTGGCACAGGGGAGCCCACGGACGATGGCGGCAGCCAGGCTGTCCGCCGGGTGGGCTGCGGTGCGCAGCGCGGCGAGGACGGCACTGCCGAGAGGGTTGTCAGTGCAGGGGTTGGACTTGCCCTCGACCGCCACCGCAATGCCGCGCGCTTGCAGGAAGGCGGCCAGCTCAGCCACATCGTTATTCTTGCGCAGCAGGATGGCGCACTCGATCCCCCGCCCGAGCGGGTCGACGTCCTGCAGAATGCTCAGAATTTCGCTGTGTTGAGGTGACTCATCGCTCTCCGGGTCGGGCTCAACGCTGCGCCAGCTGGCGTAGCCGATGGGCTCTCGCAGCGGTGCGGCGACGGTGTGCGTGTTCCAGCCGAGTCGCCATTTCTCAACTGTCTCGCCGGGGAGCTTCAACTCCCCGGCGATGGCGGGTATATTGCCAAAGACGGTGTTGACCATCTCAATCACCGGCTGAGTCGAGCGCCAGGAGCGGGTCAATGGTTCAGCCGCGCGGATTGAATCGTAGTAGTCAAAAATCTCGCGGAAGAGTTCGGCATCGCCACCGCGCCAACCGTAGATAGCCTGCTTGGTGTCGCCCACATAAAAGAAGGAGCGCTGGGCGGCATCGTCCATGATGGCCTCTTCGATAAAGGCGCGTAGGATCGTCCATTGCAGACGGCTGGTATCTTGGAACTCGTCGAGCAGCCAATGATCAAAGCGCTGGTCGATGCGGTAGGCGACCTGGCTGCGCCAGTCCAGCGCGTCGAAGGTGTCCGCATCGGCGGCGCGCTCGGCCAGCTGCTGGGTGATGTCGGCAAAGCTGATCAGCCCGGCGCTGCGCACGATCTCGGCATAGACGGTTTCGTATTGCCGCACGAAGGCATGCAGGCCGCGCGAGCGTTCCAGGATTTGTTGCAGCGCCTCAGCGTAGAGCGAGTGCAGCAGCGTGCGACGGGCCGCTTGCACCTCGGGCGTCAGCTCGACCCAGCCATCCGCTTTCTTGGCAGCGAAGCGGATGTGATTGTTTTTTGGGCGGCTGCTCAGCTTTTGCTCGATAAACTTCTGCACCTCATTGCTCCAAACCTGTCCGGGATCGAGGGCGCGGATTGCGTCCAGACCGGTCTGCAGGTTGTCGAGCGCCTCTTCGGTCATGTCCGGCTTGGCCGCCTGGACGACTCGCGAAAACTGATCCACCGCCGAGCGCAGTTCGGTCCGGTCCGGGAAGGGGGGTGGTGCCTCACTCCAGATCGCGCGGGCATCGCCCCAGGTGCAGTCGGGTGGTGTGGCGAGGTAGCTTTGATGCAGGGCCTCGATTTGCTGCAGCAAGGTGCCGAAAACATTCCGCTCGCCCTGCCGCCGGGTGATCTGACGGCACTGGTCGATCATGGCCTCCAACCCCTGGCCACCCGAGACGCTGCGGTCGAAGCCGACGGCCAGGGCACGCTCGCGGGCGCTGCTGAGGCTGGCGTTATCCGCAATGGCAAAATCCTCCGGTAGTCCGGACTCAAGCGGAAACTGACGGGCGATGCGGGCGAAAAAGCTATCGATCGTGCCCAGTCCGAGTTCGTCAAAGTGGTCGACGATGTGGCGCAGCAGCTGGCAGCAATCGGTCGCGCTAAGTTCGGCCTGGCCGACGTCCTTCGTCAGGCTCTCGAGTTTATGCGGATCGCTCGCAGCATCCGCCAGACGCAGCAGCAGCTCGTCGAGGAATTCACCGGCTGATTTGCGGGTAAAGGTAAGCGCGGCAATCTTGTTGGCCGACACCCCGGCCAGCATCAGGCGAATGATGCGGGTGGTCAGGGCGTAGGTCTTGCCGCTGCCGGCATTGGCGACCAACATCTCGTGATGGAACTGGAGGGGTGGCGGGGTCATTGGCAGCCTCCTTGTAGTAGCTTGATTGTGTCGGGATGAATCGAGGCCTCGGCCGTGCCGTTCACGAAGAGCGGGGCGACCGGATCGTCCCAACTGCCGCGAAAGGGCTGGGGCGGCCAGAAAACTCCGCGCTTGATATGCTGCGCGACGGCATCGGCGCAGAGCAAGGCGTCCCGGTAGGCATCGGGGTTCAGGTTTTCATCCAGTTCGGTAAAGGGATAGATACCGGTTTCGTTGGGATCGGAGGGGAGCACAAAGTAGGCGGTCTCCGGTGTGTGTGCTTTCGTCTCAGCTGGATACCAGTGCTCCAGGATTTTGCGGTAGAGCGGGAGTTGCAGGTTCTTCCAGGTCTTGCTGGCTTGGCGTTTGCCGACGAAGAGCTCGACTTGGGCGGCGGGCAACCAGTTGTGCGAGCGCGGGCCGAGATGGGTGCTGGCTGGCGTTTTTTTGGTGCTAAAGGTCTTGTAATCCATGATGCGGAGCGCGCCGCTGTCCGCATGTTGCTCGATCCGGTCGATCACACCGGAGAGCCGCAGCTCGCCGATATGCAGGGCATCCGCGCCCTCGGCCGCGAGCTTGCGCTCGACTGCGAGGATGAGCCAACCTTCGCGAAAGCACTTAGCTTGCACACGGGCGAAAGCGTGCAGGCGCGTGGCCGCATTGGCGAGTTGCACCTGCACCGCCGGCATCGGCTGCGGGCCGAAGAGACGGAGGGCTTCCTCCTCCAGCAGCTGTTGCACCCGTTGACGGATGTGCTGCTCGCTGTATTCCAACATGCGGCGGCCTTCCCGGATGGCCTCGTTGCCGAAGTTCTCCAGCGTGACGTGTATCAGATTTCCAAATACGGCGGCATCCATCTCGTGCGCGGCTGGCGACGCCGCCTCGTATTTCATTACTTTTTGCAGGCAGAAACGGAAGGGGCAGGCGAGGTAGGGTTCGAATTGCGTCGGGCTGATGCTGGTCACCGGTCGCAGCGGCTCGGGCAGCTGCCAGCGCCAGTCCGTTTGGCGGCTGGGGCGCGGGCGACTGTTGGCACTGGCCTGGGCGACTTGCTGGATGCGCGCCGGAAGTACGTCCAGCTCGGTGCGCAGTAGTAGGCGTGAGGGCCGGTTGGGGTCGCCGTCGTGATTGTATTTGCTGAAGGAGAGCGCGATGTGTCCGCTGCTGCGCGAGGCCAGCAGGCTGTGCAGCA
>PXDP01000233.1 GCA_003565035.1 PVC group bacterium
CCCTTTCCCGCGGCGTTCCGGTCTACCGGACCGCATCCTACGTTTTCAAAAACACGGAACACGCGGCCAATCTTTTTGCCCTCAAGGAATTGGGCAATATCTACACGCGGCTCATGAACCCCACCACCGATGTGCTGGAGCAGCGGGTGGCGGCCCTGGACGGCGGTGCCGCCGGTCTCGCGCTCGCCTCCGGCACCAGCGCCATCTTTTACGCAGTAATCAACATCTGCCAGGCCGGCGACGAAATCGTCTCCGCCAAAAACCTCTACGGCGGCACCTACACGATGTTCAACGACATCCTGCCGCAGTTCGGCATCAAGGCGCATCTGGTCGACGGCACCAATCCGGATGCCTTCGCCGCCGCCATCACCCCGAAAACCAAAGCCCTCTTCTGCGAAACGGTCACCAACCCCGGCCTGGAGGTCACAGATATTCAGGCCCTTGCCGATGTTGCCCACGCGCACGGTCTGCCGCTGATGGTGGACAGCACCTTCACCACACCCTACCTGCAGCGGCCGATCGAGCACGGAGCGGATGTCGTCATTCACTCGCTGACCAAATGGCTGGGCGGTCACAACGCCGGCATCGGCGGCATCGTGGTGGATTCCGGGAAGTTTGACTGGAAAAGCGACAAATTCCCGCTGATGACCGAGCCGGAACCCAGTTATCACGGGGTCCGCTGGGCCTATGACCTCCCCGACTTCCTCGCCCCGGTCGCATACGCCATCCGCATGAGGGTGATTCCGCTGCGCAATCTGGGGGCCTGCATTTCGCCCGACAACGCCTGGCAGTTCCTGCAGGGCATTGAAACCCTGCCCCTGCGCATGGACCGGCATTGCGAAAACGCCCTGAAGATCTCCAAATTCCTTCAGGATCATCCCAAAGTCGAGTGGGTCCGCCACCCCGCGCTGCCGGGCGACCCCGCCAAAGCCATGGCCGACAAGTATTTGGGCGGCAAAGGCGGTGCTATGGCGGTGTTCGGCATCAAAGGCGGCGCCGAAGCCGGCAAGAACTTCATTGAAAGCCTCAAGCTCTTCTCGCATCTCGCCAATGTGGGCGATGCCAAGAGCCTGGCGATTCATCCGGCGAGCACCACCCACTCGCAGCTCTCGGCCGAGCAGCAGGCCGCCGCCAGCATCCCGCCGGAAATGATCCGCCTCTCCGTGGGCATCGAAACCGCCGAAGACCTGATGGCGGATCTCGAACAGGCCCTCGGCTAATCCGCCCCCCTCCCCGCCCGGCGGCTCCATCCGCCGGGCGGGCCCTGACCGGTTACTTGATTTTTTGATACGCCAATACAGACAAAGGAACACGATGTATTTACTGCTCGGAGGAAACGGATATGTGGGCTCGGCCTACCGGAAATATTTTGAGGCCAATAAAATTGCCTATCAGTCCTTCAGCCGGGCTGAACTCCCCTACACCCAGCCGGGTGTGCTGGAAAAACATCTGAAAAACAACCGCCCGGATTTTCTCATCAACTGCGCGGGATACACCGGCAAGCCCAATGTGGATGCCTGCGAAGCCGATAAAGCCAACTGCCTGTTCGGCAACGCGGTGCTGCCCGGCATTCTCGCCGAAGCCTGCGCCTCTGCGGACGTTCCCTGGGGACACGTTTCCTCCGGCTGCATCTACACCGGCTGCAAAGCGGACGGCACCGGGTTCACCGAGGAGGATCCCCCCAACTTCAGTTTCCGGACCGACAACTGCTCCTTTTACTCCGGCACCAAAGCGCTGGGCGAAGAAGTACTGCAGGACGCGCCCAGGCTGTATCAGTGGCGCATGCGCATTCCCTTCAACCACGAGGACGGCCCCCGCAACTACCTCAGCAAGCTGATGCGCTACGCCCGCCTGCTGGAAGCGGAAAACTCCATCACCCAGCTCGACGAATTCGTCACCGGCACCCTCGCCTGTTTTGAAAAAAACATCCCCTACGGCCTCTACAACTTCACCAATCCCGGGCACATCACCACCCGTCAGGTGGCGGGCATGATCGAAGCGGCCGGGCTGGCCCCCCACCCTTTCTCGTTTTTCTCGGACGAAACCGAATTCATGCAGAAAGCCGCGATCACCCCCCGCTCCAACTGCATTCTCGACAGTTCCAAACTCGCCAAGGCCGGCATTCAGCTCACCCCGGTGGTCGAAGCCGTCCAGGATGCCCTCGCCCGCTGGATTCCCGAAGTGAAAAAATAGCCCCATGAACCCCGACCTCTCCAGCGTAGGTGTCGTCACCATCGGCCGCAATGAAGGCGAGCGGCTAAAACGTTGCCTGAATTCGCTGAAGGACCGGGGCCTGACGCTGGTGTATGTGGACAGCGGCTCCACCGACGGCAGTGTGGACTTTGCCCGTTCGCTCGGGGTGGAGGGGGTGGAACTGGACATGTCCAAACCCTTCAGCATGGCCCGGGGCCGCAATACCGGTTCGCAGCAGCTCCGGGACCGGGACCAACCGCCGGCGTTCATACAGTTTGTGGACGGAGACTGCGAAGTGCAGCCGGACTGGATCGCCACCGCCAAAGCGTTCCTCGATGCGAATCCCGATGCTGTCGCCGTCTGCGGCCGCCGTCGCGAACGCTTTCCCGACGCCTCCATCTACAACGCCATGTGTGACATCGAATGGAACACGCCGGTGGGCGAAGCCAAGGCCACCGGAGGCGATGTGCTCATGCGGGCCGAGGCGTTTCACGCCGCCGGGGGCTTCAACGAGGCTCTCATCGCCGGCGAGGAGCCGGAACTCTGCTTCCGCCTCCGCCAGGCCGGCGGCAAAATCCACCGCATCGACGCGGAAATGACCCTGCACGATGCCAATATCCACCGCTTCGGCATGTGGTGGAAGCGGAATGTCCGCTGTGGATATGGCTCTTCAGATGTGCGTCACCGATGGAAGGGAAAAATGCCTGCGGATGAAATCCCCTTCCGGTCTATCGTCAGAAGTGCCCCGGTCTGGTCCTTGGGGTGGCTTGTGTTCACGCTGCTCCTGACCTGGATCCATCCGGCACTTCTTCTGGTTGGCATTGCGGCCTGGTGTGTTCAGGCGCTGCGCATCACTAAAAGCGTCTGGATGCGCGCCGCCAAACCCGGTGCGGCCCTGGCATACGGGGTTTTCACTTTGATCGGGAAATGGCCGCAAATGCTTGGCATCCTGCGGTATCAAAACGATCTCCGTCTCAAAAAAGTTATCACCCTGATAGAATATAAATAATCGTTTTGCCCCGTTCCCGCTGGAACGGTGGTCTGTGAACTCATCATGACAACGTCCGTCGTCTACATCGCCGCGCAATTTCCCAAGCAGTCCGAAACCTTCGTGTACCGCGAAGTGTTGGCCCTGCGGGAGCGGGGGCTCACCGTTCATGTTGCCGGGGTGCGGCCCA
>PXDP01000198.1 GCA_003565035.1 PVC group bacterium
CCGAATGACACGCTGGATCTGGTGGTCAGCCGGGAGGATGACTATTATTTTCTCCAAGGACTTAAATTGCCTCTGATCGGGGATAATGACGGGAGAAACCATGTGGCCGGAACTGCCCTTTGGAATGCCGCCTACAGTTTTGATTTTATTCTGGAGGGGGACATGATTCCGCCCGGAGCGGCCAAAGTGTTCACAATGACCCGGACACACCGTTACACCACCGGGCTGACCAGGCTGGAAGATTCCTGGAATGCTGCCGGGAATAATCTGCGGGACGGCGTGTTGCTGAATGTGATTGACCGCAGCCGCTTAAATGTCCCGGTGCTCTCCAGTACCGCTTCCCCTGGAAACTACGGGGTATATCTGGAAGTGGATCTGAACGAATTTATCCGGAAAACCACGGGAAATAAACCCGACAGCTGGCCGGACAGTGTCATTCACGACGAGCTTAAAGCGAACGGTCTGGCCGGGTTTTCGCTTGAGGCTTCCGGGGGAGGGCATCAGTCTCAGGTCCGATTTACAACAGATGGAAATAATAACCGATTTGTGTTTGAACTTGCCGGTGATCAAAACAGACTCAGTACCAATGTGAAGCACCATATTCGGGGCGGCCGCGGACGAAATGCGGATCTTATGCTCCGCGGAATGCGTTTTGTCACCGCCACCTTCGACTATGATCCCGAGGATTACCTGTTTACGCCGTCAAGTGCTGAGCTTCCCGACGATCTTCCCACTCTCTTTCATTTCGCTTTTGGTCTTCGTCTGCCCTATAATTTTTCGCTGGAGCGCCCAGGCGTTGAACCCAATCAGGTTGCGCCTGCCCCGCTGTTTGCCAGCGCAAATCCCATGGCCTCCAAGTTCAACCTTTCGAAGGCCGACCGCTCAAACGGCTATCAAGGGCTGAACAGTTATGTGGCAATGATTCTCAAGAAAAGTGATGATTTGCAGTTCACCACGTATAATGGAAAAAGTTTTGCCTATATCGGATACTCGGATCATCCCGCTGAAAT
This sequence comes from PVC group bacterium, assembly GCA_003565035.1. Classification (GTDB taxonomy): domain Bacteria; phylum Verrucomicrobiota; class Kiritimatiellia; order SS1-B-03-39; family UBA6053; genus PXAS01. The sequence goes on from PXDP01000198.1 coordinate 1,011, forward strand.
CAGCGGTTCCTTTGATGAGCCCTATCCACGCATGATTCTCAGTGAGGTGCCGGGCACGGTCCTTGGGATAGAGGGATATGAGGAAATCACCTCACCGGCTTCCCTGCAGCACGCAAATTTGAGAGCGTATAACAATCAACTTCGAAACACCCATGAGGCAGAGCTGTTTTTTGACTGGAATTTTCACGGCGGCAATCTCGGGCCCTCGCACGCCATCGGAAATTCCTGGGCCGATCCATACATTTCTCCCGAAACCGTGCACCGCTGGGGATGGACCCCCGGCGGCGAATATTCCGATAATACCGGGATTTCGGGCGGCGTGAAGGCCTCTCACTATGATTATTCCTATCTTCTGAACCAGGTCCTGTGGGATGATTTTGCCTTCACCGGCTGGACAAATCCGCGGTTACAATGGGAGAATCCGGATTGGAATGACGACCGGAGGCTAATTGACCGGGATTTTGATCTGTCCGCATCGCAATTCAGAACCCAGGGCGCATTTAATGTGAATTCAACTTCCGTGAGAGCCTGGGCCAGCCTTCTGAGGGCGTTTGAAGGACTCGATGTGGATGGAGAGGATGGCGGGGATGAGCGGTCCCCGCTGAGCCGGTTCGCGTCCCGGTATGGCGATCCGTTTGATCCGGCAACAACAAACCGGCCCTCACAATTCGGATTCACCCGGGAAAATAATTTCACGGGCTATCGGCGCCTGACCCGCCGGGAAATTTATGATGAAGCCACCGGCACCGGCCTGGCGGTGGAGATTGTGCGTCAGGTCAAGAACCGGGGGCCATTTCTTTCCATGGGTGAGTTTGTCAACCGGGCCCTGCTTGGCCCCGGAGAGGACCCCGAGGGGCACCGGCTATCCGGGGCGTTGCAGCGCGCGATCGATGACAGCGGCATCAATGCCGCTCAGTCGAATGCAACGATCGATAACCGGTCCGAAATCTCCCAGGGGATTCTGGGGGATCCTGCAAGATGGTCTCCGGAACTGTTTCATCTTGAGCACAAATTCGGAGCCGTAACCCGTGGAGCCCCGGGGTATTTGACTCAGGCCGATTTACTGAGCCGTATCGGTTCCGTGCTTCAGGTCAGGTCGGACACGTTTCTGATTCGCTCTTACGGCGATGTCGTGGACGGAAACGGGAATGTCATTGCCAAGGCGGTGGCCGAAGTGGTTGTGCAACGGACGGCGGAATATCTTGATGATTCAGAATCGGCCGATGTGCTCCCCGTGGATCTGAACCGCGCCGTAAACCGGCGGTTTGGGCGGCGATATGCCGTTACAGCCTTCCGCTGGCTTGGAGAAGAGGAAATTTAACCCGGAAAGGGAAAGGAACTGAAGAGTATGGATCAATTATCAGGATATAAACGTCTGTGGCTTCCAGGGATTTTACTGTGTCTGTATATTCTGCCGCAAATACACAGTGCGGAAAACGGACCGGATCTTTCGGAAGGCGCTCAAGCCGAAGACAGTGAGATCCGCCTGTTGAATTTACACGTGTATGGATGGCCTTTTGAAGGCGCGGTCCATGAGGACACAACCATTCATCAGATCCCGCCGCTTTACTACCGGGGGCTGGAGGGCGAACCCCGGGTTTCCGTTCGACGGCAGCGGTCCACCGGCCCGTATCTTTATCCGATGTTTGAAGAATATGTGGTCCTCTATGAACGCACCCGGACTGTGAACGCGGAAACGGGCGAACCGGAGTGGGAGAGGACACCCCGTATACGGGTACATATTCCTGCGGGCTGGGAAAATATGCTGCTGGTGGTTTTTCCGGATAACCGGGAGAATGGCCTGTACCGGGCCTTTCCGCTGGATGCCTCCTCCGGGCGGGTACCGGTTGGACAGGTTCGCTTGCTGAATGGAACCCCCGATGTTCTGGGGATTCAGGCGGGTGAGGATATTATGGTGATCCCTCCCTCGGAATCGGTACTGTTCACGCCAAAACTTGCGGCTGGCGGCTCCCGGTTTCCGGTGCGTATGATGCGCCGTCAGGGAGATGAGTGGCAGTTGATTTACAGCTCCAATCAGCGCATGGAACCCGATAAAGCCAATCTGATGGTGATCTATCCCACCGGAGCCCGCCGGGTGCAAATTATGAATTTCGGCGGCATCCGCTGAGTATAAGTGCTATTGCTGGCGGAAACATTTCATTCCTTAACACACAAAACCTACGGGACAATCGTTTAGTGGCGAGCTCCGATCCTCCACGTGCTGTGCCTTAGAAGGCTACAAATGCCCCGGAGGGGCTATCGCCGTAAGCCCGGGGTCAGCGACGAAGGAGCGCAGCCCCGGGATCGCAGATCCAACCCATATGCGCCCCGGACGGGGTGCGGGTAAAACCGG
>PXDP01000209.1 GCA_003565035.1 PVC group bacterium
CGTATCCTTCGTCGATTTGCGCTTTGGACACCGGCGGAAAGCTGTAGAGAAAGGGCCAGATACTGCTGCCGGTGAACCCGTTGACCACCGGGACTCCGAAAGCGTTGGCGGCTTTGGCGGTATCGATCATTTCCTGTGCAGCCCGCTGCCGGACACCTTCAGGATCGCCGTCTCCCCAGACATGCGGCGGCAGAATCTGCTCATGACGGCTGTCGATCAAATCGCAGACCGCCTGCCCGGCTAAATGGTTGGAAATGGCGAAGCACTGCAAGCCGTGGCGTTCGAGCTGTTCGCGCTTTGCCGTCACATATGACGGATCGTTCAGCGCCTCGCGGACGTTGAAATGGTCCCCCCAGCAGGCCAGCTCCAGGCCGTCATATCCGAAAGCTTTGGCTTTGGCGCAGAGGGTTTCGATGGGCAGGTCGGCCCATTGGCCGGTGAACAGGGTGACGGGTCTTGGCATGGTTTGGGGCTCCTGAGGGTCTTTTGGAAATAGGACAGGGTTCGTTTGAGAGTAGGAAGCCGATTATGCGTACAAGTACGAACAGGATCAAGAAGATAAGGGCTTACACCCGGAAAAGTTCGACCTTCTGTTCGCAGACATCGGCACGCATCCAGAGATTTTGCGGGTACGCGACGTGGATGATTTCGCTGAAGGCCGTGGCCTCGGGCAGGAGATGCAGCAGCTTGTTCTGACAGGCTTTCAGTGGCGCGAGGTCCAGCAGATTGTCCCCCTGTTCCGGCCGGATGGCGGTGTAGAGCATGTGGCTTTCGATCAGCTCATTCAAAAAATGCGTGCCGACCGAGACATCGGGAATGAGGTGATCGTGCATCACGGCCAGTTCGCAGACGGCGGCGGCATGATTGATGTCGGTGAAACGCACCGGAATTCCCAGGCTCGGCTGGCTGGTGCCCCAGCGTCCGGGACCGATCAGCACCATCCGTGTGCCTTTGGGGGTGAGCTGATTGAGTTTGCTGATGGTCTTGGCGACTGAATAGCGTTTTTGCTCCGGCAGATTGGAGTAGGCCTCTGCATCGACAAAAATCACCCGGTCCACCGGGAACTGACGTCCGGCGCCGATCACCGGGCCGTGCGCGTCGATCCAGCGCTGGGCGGGCGTGAGGTCGCCTCCGGGACCGCCGCCTTCCGGCCGCACCTGAAAAGGACGGCACTGGAGAAGATTGATCCGATAGGTGCTGTCGGGCATGAAGTTGACCGCAAATTCGATGTCCACCGGCACGCCGTAAGCGGTCTCCAGGGTTTGCAGCATTTCACGGAGGTCGTCGGTGAGCCGGGTTTCGCCGAGCAGGGATTTGAAGGTAAGCCGGCGTTCGCCGCTGCGCGGATCGCGGCAGGTGAACAGATCCAGCGGCACGGAGGGGTCTTCGCCGACAATGTCAGCGAACCACCCGGATTTTTCGCGGTTCAATTTGAGGTCCAGGCAGTCCATTTTCCGCTGAACATGATCGGATTTGGAAGGTTGCAGCTCGGGGGCATTCAGGGCGATCAGGCGGGTGGGGTCGTCGTCGGCGCGGTCCACTGCCCGGGTGCCCAGGCCGAAGACCAGGCGGATGACCCCGGCGGCGGGATCGATATCCTGATGCCACACAAAGGGATTGTACGAGAGGCCGACTCCGGCGAGGTGGGGATAGAGGACCTCATCGGTTTGTTGACCGGAGACCCGCATCAGCAGCAGGGCCATTTGTTCGTCGCGTTCCAGGAGACCGCGGCGGCTGCGGTAGAGCAGGGCATCTTCGCTGACGGTGCTGGCGTAGACGGTGCGGACGGCGTTGAGCAGGGCTTCCAGCCGTTCTTCGGGCGGACCCTGATTCACGCAGAACACGCTGTCGTATTTTCCGGCGAAGGCATTGCCGTAGGCATCTTCCAGCAGGGAGCTGGAACGGACGATGAACGGTGCTTCGCCATAGTATTCCAGCATGTCCTTGAACTGTTCGATGGCGTATTCGGGAAAACGTCCCTTGAGAATGCGGGCGCGGGCCTCCTCGATGTCGTCGAGAAAATGGGCGGGGTCCCGCTGACGCTGGCGAATCCACCAGACGCGGTTGAGAATGAGAAAGGTGTGATACAGTTCCGCGCCGACGTAAAAGGAATCCTGGGCTTCGAGGATCTGATGCAGTTCGGGTTTGCGTTTGCGCAGAATCGCCTGGGCAATGAGCATGCCCGAAGCTTTGCCGCCGATCCGTCCGCCGCAGATCAGCCGGTTGCAAATGGCCACCAGATCCTCGAGGCTGAGGTTTTCACGGGCCAGTTCGGCCATGCGCGCCTCAGGTCCGATCAGTTCATCGAACAGATGCCGGAAGAGTTCGTGTTTTTCCGCAGCGGAGACCGGACGGCCCTGGTGCTCCTGACGCAGCAGATTGCGGGCGGCGAGCACGAGAAGATGACCGGGATCCTGCCGGGGTTCGGCCAGAAACCCCTGCCAGTCGGAACTGTGCAGAATTTCGGCGATGTCCACGCTGGAATTGATGGGCAGAAAATCATCGCCAATACGCCGATGAATCAGATTCATCGCGTCTGCGGAGCGGTATTGCACCTTGAGCGGGCGAATGTAAATCTGACCCTTGTGATGGAAGACATCCAGCATGAACTGAGTGGTGTCGCGAATCGGCGTCAAAGCACGTTCGCTGTGGGCGTGACGGTAGAGCGCAAAGTAGGTGAGCGACTGATATTCCAGCAGCCGCGGGCAGGTCAGCATGAAAAAATTGCCCAGCATGGCGTCATTGCGCCAAATATCGCTGAGTTCCGAGAGGCAGTCAAAGACGTAGACCGCATCCCCGCCACTGCCCATATCAGAGATCACATCATGAATTGCTTTGACGAAAGCCTCGAATCCACTTTCGGGATCGGGACGGTACACACGGTGACACTGCTTGGCGGCGAGGAGTTCTGGATGGGAGGCGAAGCGAAAATAGATCAGTTTTTGGCCGGAGGCTTTTGCGGCTGCCGCATAGGGTTTCACCAAATCACGGTATTCCTCCCACTTATCCACCTGCCAGACGACATTGTCCCCGGGAAGCACGCCTTTGAGAACGCGGTCGAGACCGGGCAGACCGGTGGTGCATGCGGGTACGGAGGGGGAATCCTGGCTCATAGATCTTCTTTCGTTCAATGCATTTCGCGGGAAGGGGAATCGATTTTGGGCTGTAAGAGCTATATGCATTTCCTTTGCAATGCAAGCAAAAGCGGGAAATGCGTGAAAAGGCATTTTAAAATAACAGGTAATTTAAAGAATTTTTGGCTTGAAAATGGCGATTGTTTGGATAGGGGGTGAGTATGATTGTACCTAAGTCGTCGAAGATTCCGGGGCCGGTGTGGCCTTGTGTGGAGAAAATTGCTCAG
>PXDP01000251.1 GCA_003565035.1 PVC group bacterium
ACCTGCAGCTCCTGCGCGACAGCAGCGTGGATCCGCTCCGGGTCGAAGGCGATGTCACCGCAGGGGGCTGGCTCGAACTGGCGTATCACCCCGCGCCCGCCCTGCTGCTCATCGGTTTGCAGGAGGGTCAGGTGCCCGGCACCCGTGTGGCCGATCCGTTTCTGCCCGACGGGTTGCGCGCCGCCCTGCATCTGCGCTCGGACCGCGACTGGCTGGCCCGCGACGCGTACTTGTTCCACACCCTGATCCGCAGCCGGGCGCCGGGCGCGGTCCGGATCCTCTGCATGAAACGCGACAGCGCAGGCGGGCCGGTGCATCCCTCCCGGCTGCTGTTTCAATGCTCCGATGCCCAATTGCTGGCCCGCGCGGAACTGCTCTTTTCCGAGCCGCCTCCCCCGGATGCCGCCCCCCATGCCGAGCCGGGCCTGATCCTGGACCTCAACCGCCCCAAGGCCGAGCCCTTGAAAACCCTGTCCGTCAACGGGCTCCGCGCCTATCTGCAATGTCCCACCCGCTTTTATCTGCGCAATGTCCTGCGCATGCATCCCATGACCGACGATGTGCGCGAGCCCGATTCCGCCGCCTTCGGCAGTCTCATTCACGCGGTGCTGCAATACGGACTGCCCGCAGAACCCGCACCACTGGAGAAGATTCAGTCCGCGCTCGCCGACGAACTAAACCGTCAGGTCCGCGAACTCTACGGCAGCCGCTACAACATGGCGGTGGAGGTGCTGGTGCAGAACGCCCACCGCCGCCTGCGCGCCGCCGCCGAACTGCACCACAGCCTGCTGGAGGAAGGCTGGCGGATTCTCGCCACCGAACAGGCCTGCGAACGCGAACTCAATGGTCTTCTCCTCCGCGGCAAAATTGACCGCATCGACCACCATCCGGAAAAAGGGCTCCGGATTCTCGATTACAAAACCAGCGATCAACCCACTGATCCCGAAAAAGCGCATCTCGGCTCCCGCAAATCCGACGTCGAAGCCCTATGGACGGCCAATGCCAAAGGCCGCGACCGCGAATGGGTTGATTTACAGCTTCCCGCCTACCGCTGGCTGGCGGAAACCCAGGAATGGTTTGATCCTTCGCGCCCTCTGGAGGTCGCCTACTTCCAACTGCCCAAAGCCGTCACCGAAACCGCCGTCATCACCTGGCCCGAAGAACGCGAACAGGCCGACTCCGCCCGCGCCGCCCTCGCCCACATCGTCGACAGCATTCAGAAGGGCATCTGGGGACCGCCAAACGACCAGGTCCGCTACGACGACTTTGAAAATCTGTTTGTGTATGGCGCGGACGGATTCAACCTGCCTGAATAAGCTCTTTCTGTGTCCGGAAGAACGGAGCTCCTGATTCAAACTGCGCCACTCTGAGGAATCTGAACCCGGCTTGCTTTTTGAGTAATTAATTTTTGTTTGATATTTGTCTGATTTCGGCATAACAGAAAATCATGATACGTTCTATTCTCAGTTGGGCTGCTGTGGCTGCGTCTTCTTCTCTGGTGATAGGCGAAGGCCGGGGGATTGATATTGTTGATGACCGCATCCGTCCGAATTTCCTGTTTATTCTTGCGGATGACGCGGGGATTGCGGATGTCGGCGCATACCACACCCACTTCTCCGGGCGTGACCCGGTTGTGCCGACTCCGAATCTGGACCGGCTTTTCCGGGAGGGCATGGCGTTTACGGACGCCCAACTGCCCGCCGCATTGTGTGCGCCAAACCGGTTCAGCATTCTGACCGGGAGTTTTCCTTTCCGCTCCCGCACGGTCGGCACCTGGAACCGGACCGCAACCAGCGCGTTTCATTTCGGTGACCGGATCGATGACCGGATCGACAACCCCCACCGCACCGTCGGCTCCGCATTGCAGTCGGCTGGATACCGCACCGCCTATTTCGGGAAAATGCATTTCGGCGGGGATTTTGTGAATGCCGGGGGGGAGGTTCTCCGCAACTTGGCCCATGAGGAACTGGGGAAAATTGATTTCAGTCAGCGCTTCCGGAACGGTCTGCTGGACCATGGGTTCGATTACACCTTTGTGGCGCCGGACGGTATTCAGGGGCCGCTGTATCTGTGGTTTGAAAATGATCTGTACCGTCCCGTCAGTGATTTTGCAGATGAAATTCCGGAAGTTGCCCCGGGACCGGACTCGGTTTTGCGCACGTTTGCCGAGGGCGACCGGGTGGGCCGCGGGGAAATGATCCAGAAGGGATACGGGGATTCCCGCTTTGACACCAGTGAGCACGGTCCGATCATGGGGCATTTCGCCACGCGGTTTATCGATTCACACCTGTCCGACTATCCGGACAAACCGTTTCTGCTCTTTTATGCCACACCCGCCATCCACGAACCGCTGACGCCGGAGGCGGCGCTGGAGGGTGCGTCGGGTCTGGACCTGAGGGCGGATTTTGTCATGGATCTCGACCGTCAGGTTGGCCGGCTGCTGGAGGCACTGGACCGGCACGGCATCACCGACAATACGCTGATCATCTTCACGAGTGATAACGGAGCGGGCATCAAAGGCGGTGAGGAAATGATTGCCGCCGGTCAGGACCCCAACGGTCCGTTCCGGGGCGTGAAAGGAACCATCTACGAAGGCGGTCACCGGGTTCCGTTCATGTGGAGATGGGGAGACGGCACCCCGGAGGGATCTCACATTGCGCCCGGGGTGGTGAGCAATCAGCTGGTGTCCGTTCTGGACTGGGTTCCGACGGTCATAGCGCTTGCCGGAGGTGAACTTCCTGAAGACCAGCATTTGGACGCGACCAGTCTGCTGCCTTTTCTGGGAAGCCCGGCACCGGATCAAATGCCCCCGCTGCGGCGGTGGCACTGGTACCGCGGGGATGTGTACCGTCCCCGCTATGGCGTGCGTATGGATGATGAGGAGGGAAAATGGAAATTGATCTTTCCAACGGACCGGTCCGCGATGGAATTATACAATTTGCAGGCCGACATCAGCCAAACAACCAATCTGGCCGAAGGATTCCATAACCCGGAGGCCCTGCCCGACACACATCCGCACGCGGAGCGAATCCACACCATGCAGCACTGGTTCCGCGAGCATTTCCGAACCCATGCCTCACGCACCATACCCATCACTCAAACAGGAGACCGACCATGAGCACCCCGTCCCCTTCTTCTGTCAACCGCCGCGATTTTTTAAAAACCGGCGGTCTCGGTCTCGCAGCCCTCGGCGGTCTGGGGATTCAGCCGACGGCAAAAAGTATTCAAACCAGTGGCAGACCCGCAAGCGGCCGCGCCAAAAATATTATTTTTCTGGTTTCGGACGGCATGAGCGGGGGAACCTTTTCCACCGCAAATCAGTTTCTGCAATGGAAAGAGGACCGGCCCAGTCACTG
>PXDP01000256.1 GCA_003565035.1 PVC group bacterium
CGCAAATCGTGGTGGACGCCGTCACCCCTGAACACGACAGCCATTTGCCGCCGGAATTCTTCCTGAAAACCCATTCCCGCATGCTGTATGGCGGTGCCGCCGCCGACCATGCCGTGGAAGTGAGCCTGAGCGTGTCTCCTGAGACGTTCCGAAGCTCGGAACACCCCCGGCACACCTTTTCCGACGCTCGGAAAGCGTCGTTCAGCCGCTTCACCCGCACCGTTGCCCGGGGACGCAGTTCCGAAAACGGGGGCGCGGATTTCCGCATCGAAATTCCAGACCATTTGCAGGGGGCCAGCGCCCTGCGGGCCATGGTCGGCGTCAGCGTGCGGGAATTCTCCGGTCGCTCCGCCGCCACTTTCGTCTCCCGCCGCATTGACCGGCATCCGCATTACCTGGGGCTATATGCCCGCGCGGGCGACGGGCGCGAAGCGGCGCTGGACGTGGTGATGGTGACCCCCGACGGCAAGGCGGCGCCAGTGAACCACGAGGTGACCCTGATCACCTCGAGGGTGAACTGGACCAGCGGATACCGTCAGGACGCCCAAGGACGGTGGACCTGGTTCAGCGAGCGGGTCAGCCACGAGGAGGCGCGCGAAACCGTGCGGCTGGAAAATGGTCGAGGCGAATTGACTCTGCGTCCGCCCGCCGATGGGCGCTGGGAATTCGCTGTGGAGCATCCCGAAGCCCAGTCCAGCAGCGTGGAACTTTCGCTCGGCAGCGGTTTCGGGGCGCCGCCGCGGGCGAACCGGGTGGCGATGTCCTTTGAACGCGGGGACTACCGTCCTGGCGAGGTGGCCACGCTGTCGGTGAACGCACCCTTTGCGGGGGTGGGTCTGCTGACGGTGGAGACGGATCGACTTTGGTCGCGGCAGCTCGTGGAGGTTCCAGAGGGCGACCATGAACTGCCGGTGGTGGTGCCGGACCCGGGCGCGGCCAATGTCTGGGTGCGGCTGAGTGTGGTCCGTCCGCTCCCCGGACGCGGGGAATCCCCGGTGATGCTGGCGGAGGGGGCGGCTCCCATGCGCTTGCAACTCGGGGACCGGGATTTGCCGCTCCGGGTGGAGGTGCCCGCGCGGCTGCGACCCGGAGAAACCGCGGCGCTCATCCTGCACGGGGAACCGGGCGCGGAGGTGGTCCTGGCGGCGGTGGACGAGGGGATTCTGCTTTTGAATGATTTCCAGACCCCGAATCCGTTTGCTTTTTTTGCAAGTTTGCGCCGTTATGCCGGACGGCAATGGGATTTGTTCGCGTTGCTGATGCCGGAAATCGGGGATCAATTTCAGCATGGCGATCCGGAAATGGGCGGGGGCGCGGACATGCTCCGCAACCGCATCAATCCTGTGGATGCCAAACGCTTCAAACCGCTGGCCTGGTGGTCGGGTCCGCAGCGCTTCCCCTCCTCCGGTCAACTGCGGTTGGAGATGCCGATGCCGGAGTTCACCGGGCAAATCCGATGGATGGCGGTGCAGGCGGGACGCAACGGCGTGGGCAGCGCCGAAGCCCAATCGCAAGTGGCCCGCTCGGTGGTCACCCAACAGAGTCTGCCGCTCTTTCTCGCTCCCGGGGATGAAACCGATTGGCTGATTCGTCTGCACAACCGCAGTGACCGGGAGGCGGAAATCGACGTGCATTTGCAAACCGAAGGGCCCGTGCGGGTGGTGTCGGGCGCATCTGAATCGGTGAAGCTGTCCGCCGGCGAGGTGAGGCTGCTGCGCAGGCGGGTGGTGGCCGGAGAGGCGGCGGGAGTGGCCAGCTTCCGGGCGCGCTTTGTGCGGGGGACGGAGGCGTGGACGGATGAGATCGAATTGGCGGTGCGTCCGGTGCATCCTTACCGGGTTCAGGAACGTTTTATGGTCTTGAATCCGGGAGAAACCCTGGCCCTGAAGCCGGAGGATTCGGTGCATGCCTTTCACGCCACCCGGTCGCTGCGGGTTTCGGCATTTCCATCCTTGGAGTTGTCGGCGGCGGCGGGGTATTTGCTGCGCTATCCCTACGGCTGTCTGGAGCAAACCGTGAGCGCGGGCATGCCGGCGCTGTTCGTTCCGGACTTGGTGGGCGATCACGTGCGGGACGGCGCCGAGGATATTGTCCGCGCCACCGTGCAGCGGCTATGGTCCATGCAGGTGCAACGGGGCGGTTTTGCCTATTGGTCAAATCAAAACAATGCCAACTTTTCGGGAACCTTGCATGCCCTGGATTTTCTGCTGGAGGCCAAGGCCCGCGGGCATGAGGTCGATGAGGAGCGCTTGCGGCGTGCACTGGAGTGGATGCGGAGCGAGTTGAACCGGGCCCGCTGGTCGGCGGACAATCCCGCCGCCAATGCGCACATCGCGGGGGCGGCCCGGGCCTTGGCTTTGAGCGGAGAGTTGGACCGGGGTTGGGTGCAGCGTCTGCGGGAACGGCGGGAGGATTTTGATCCGCGGGGACGTTTGCTCGCCGCCGAAGCCATGATCGCAATCGGGGAACGTCCGCTGGCCGCGGACATGTTGCGGGGCATGCGCGCAATCTCTTGGAAGAACCGGGACTGGTATAGTGAAACGTCCCTCAATGCGGAATTCCTGCGGGTGCTGCTGCGCCTGAATCCGTCCGATGAACGCATCCCGCGTTTGGCGGATCAACTCCTGGAGTCCCGCCGCAATGGACGCTGGGGACACACCTTTGAAAATGCGACCTCCCTGCGGGCCCTTTCGGCCTATCTCGCCGCGTTTGGACGCGAACGCTCTCCCGTGGACCTCCGCTGGGCGGAGGGGCGCGCACTTGCCGAGGATGCGTCATTGGACTTGGATCTCGACTTCGCGGGCACCCTGCGCAATCATGGTTCCGAGGCGGTGTATTTGCGCGAATTGCTGGGGGGCGTTCCCCGGGAAGCGCCCAAAATTGAAAACGCGTTCACCATTCGCCAGCGGATTCTCGATACGAAGGGTCAGCCCTTGCAGGGTCCGCTGCCGTCGGGTCAAAACGTGCTCCTGCATGTGAAATTGAGCGGGTTGACCTCGCCCGTGGAATATTTGGCGGTGGATTTGCGGCTTCCCGCCGGTTTGGAACCTTTGTCGCTCAACCTGCACCACCGCATGCATGAAGTGGTTGCCCTTCAGGCGGTGCGCGATCAGTTTGCCGGCGCGAATCTGGAGTTGCGGGACGACCGGATCTTGCTGTTTCCGCCTCTGCTCAGGGGCCAGGAGGCGGAATGGTATTTCCTGCTGCGGACGGTGACCCCGGGCACCTTCACCCTGCCCGCCGCCTTTGCCCAGGCCATGTATGACCCCGATTTCGAGGCCCGCGGCGGAGAGGGGCGTTTGGAGGTGCTGCCGTGATCTCCCTTTTGAAACGTCCTTGGATGCGCAC
>PXDP01000126.1 GCA_003565035.1 PVC group bacterium
CGCAAATCGTGGTGGACGCCGTCACCCCTGAACACGACAGCCATTTGCCGCCGGAATTCTTCCTGAAAACCCATTCCCGCATGCTGTATGGCGGTGCCGCCGCCGACCATGCCGTGGAAGTAAGCTTGAGCGTGTCTCCGGAGACCTTCCGAAGCTCGGAACACCCCCGGCATACCTTTTCCGACGCTCGGAAAGCGTCGTTCAGCCGCTTTACCCGCACCGTGGCCCGTGGGCGCAGCTCCGAAAACGGGGGCGCGGATTTCCGGATCGAGATTCCCGACAATCTGGAGGGCCCCAGCGCCCTGCGGGCCATGGTGGGGATCAGTGTGCGGGAATTTTCCGGTCGTCCCGCCGCCACCTACGTCTCCCGCCGCATTGATCGGCATCCACATTATCTGGGGCTCCATGCCCGCGCCGGCGACGGTCGCGAAGCGGTGCTGGACGTGGTGATGGTGACCCCCGACGGCCAGGTGGTGCCGGAGAGCCACGAGGTGACCCTGATCACTTCGCGGGTGAATTGGACCAGCGGATACCGCCAGGACGCGCAAGGGCGTTGGACCTGGTTTAGCGAGCGGGTCAGCCACGAGGAGGCGAGGGAAAGCGTGCGCTTGGAACACGGTCGCGGCGGCTTGACGGTGCGTCCGCCCGCCGAAGGGCGCTGGGAGTTTGCGGTGGAGCATCCGGATTCGCAGTCCAGCAGCGTCGAACTTTCGTTGGGCAGCGGCTTCGGGGCGCCGCCGCGGGCGAACCGGGTGGCGATGTCCTTTGATCGCGCGGATTATCGTCCGGGCGAGGTGGCCACCCTTTCCGTGAACGCGCCGTTTGCGGGGATGGCCTTGCTGACGGTGGAGACGGATCAGCTTTGGTCGCGGCAGTTGGTGGAAATCCCCGAGGGGGACCACGAATTGCCGGTGGTGGTGCCGGATCCGGGCGCGGCCAATGTCTGGGTGCGGCTGAGTGTGGTGCGTCCGCTCCCCGGACGCGGAGAGTCTCCGGTGATGCTGGCCGAGGGGGCGGCGGCCTTGCGCCTGCGGCTCGGGGAGCGGGATTTGCCGCTCCGGGTGGAGGCGCCCGCGCGACTGCGGCCCGGAGAAAACGCGGAGGTCATCCTGTACGGGGAACCGGGCGCGGAGGTGGTCTTGGCGGCGGTGGACGAGGGGATTCTGCTTTTGAATGATTTCCAGACCCCGAATCCGTTTGCATTTTTTGCCAGTCTGCGCCGCTATGCCGGACGGCAATGGGATCTGTTCGCGTTGCTCATGCCGGAACTCGGGGATCAATTTCAGCACGGTGATCCGGAAATGGGCGGGGGGGCGGACATGCTCCGCAACCGCATCAATCCGGTGGATGCCAAACGCTTCAAACCGCTGGCCTGGTGGTCGGGGCCACAGCGTTTTCTGGCCTCCGGCCAATTGCGGATGGAGATGCCGATGCCGGAGTTCACGGGGCAAATCCGATGGATGGCGGTGCAGGCGGGAGGCAACGGGGGGGGCAGCGCCGAAGCCCATTCGCAGGTGTCCCGTCCGGTGGTCACCCAACAGAGCCTGCCGCTCTTTCTCGCCCCCGGGGACGAAACCGACTGGCTGATTCGTCTGCACAACCGCAGTGACCGGGCGGCGGAACTCGATGTGCATTTGCAGACCGAAGGGCCGGTGCGGGCGCTGTCGGACGCGTCGGAGTCGGTGACATTGGCCGCGGGCGAGGTGAAGCTGCTGCGCCGTCGGGTGCTGGCCGGAGAGGATGCGGGCGTGGCCCGCTTCCGGGCGCGCTTTGTGCATGGGGCGGAGGCGTGGACGGATGAGATCGAATTGGCGGTGCGTCCGGTGCATCCATACCGGGTTCGGGAACGTTTTACGGTCTTGAATCCGGGGGAAAGCCTGGCCCTGACGCCGGAGGCGTCGGTGCATGCCTTTCACGCCACCCGGGCGCTGCGGGCCTCGGCGTTTCCGGCTTTGGAGTTGTCGGCGGCGGCGGGCTATTTGCTGCGCTATCCCTACGGCTGTCTGGAGCAAACCGTGAGCGCGGGGATGCCGGCGCTGTTCGTGCCGGACTTGGTGGGCGATCATGTGCGGGGCGGCGCCGAAGACATCGTCCGGGGCACCGTGCAACGCTTGTGGTCCATGCAGGTGCAACGGGGCGGTTTTGCGTACTGGTCGAATCAGAACAACGCCGATTTTTCGGGAACGCTGCATGCCCTGGATTTTCTGCTGGAAGCCAAGGCTCGCGGGCATGAGGTCGATGAGGCGCGATTGTCGCGGGCCCTGGACTGGATGCGGAGCGAATTGAACCGGGCCCGCTGGTCGGCGGACACGCCCGCCGCCAACGTGCAGATCGCGGGCGCGGCCCGGGTTTTGGCCCTGGGGGGCGAACTGGACCGGGGCTGGGTGCAGCGCCTGCGGGAGCGACGGGAGGATTTCGATCCGCGGGGACGGCTGCTCGCCGCCGAAGCCATGATCGCGGTCGGGGAACGTCCGCTGGCCGCGGAAATGTTGCGGGGCATGCGCGCAATCTCCTGGAAGGGGCGGGGGTGGTACAGCGAGACCTCCCTCAACGCGGAATTCTTGCGGGTGTTGCTGCGCCTGAATCCGTCCGATGAACGCATCCCGCGCTTGGCGGAGCAAATCCTGGAAGCCCGCCGAAATGGCCGATGGGGGCATACCTATGAAAACGCGACCTCCTTGCGAGCCCTGTCGGCTTATCACGCGGCGTTTGGAGGCGAACGCTCGCCCGTGGATCTGCGCTGGGCGGAGGGGACCGCGCTCGCCGAGGGTGCGCAAGTGGACTTGGATCTCGATTTCGCGGGAACCCTCCGCAATCACGGTGCCGAGGCAGTGTATGTGCGCGAATTGCTGGGGGGCGTTCCCCGCGAGGCGCCCGAAGTGGAAAACGCGTTCACCCTTCGCCAGCGGATTCTGGATACAACGGGTCAGCCGTTGCAGGGTCCGTTGCCTTCGGGTCAAAACGTGCTCCTGCATGTGAAAGTGAGCGGGCTGACCACGCCCGTGGAATATTTGGCGGTGGACTTGCGGTTGCCCGCGGGCTTGGAACCCTTGTCGCTCAACCTGCACCATCGCATGCACGAGGTGGTCGCCCTTCAGGCGGTGCGCGATCAGTTCGCGGGCGCGAATTTGGAATTGCGGGACGACCGGATCTTGCTGTTTCCGCCCCTGCTCCGGGGACAGGAGGCGGAATGGTATTTCCTGTTGCGGACGGTGACCCCGGGGATATTCACCCTGCCCGCCGCCTTTGCCCAGGCCATGTATGACCCCGATTTCGAGGCCCGCGGCGGAGAGGGGCGTTTGGAGGTGCTGCCGTGATCTCCCTTTTGAAACGTCCTTGGATGCGCAC
>PXDP01000162.1 GCA_003565035.1 PVC group bacterium
CCGCAGCGTATCCACCCAGCTATCGACCGGGGTGCTGAACCGGGTGCTTCAGAAAGCCTTTATGAAGACCTCTCCGCACATGGTCAAAGGCCGCCGCCTGAAAATGTACTACGCCACCCAGGTGGGAGTTCGCCCGATCCGTATCAAGATCTTTGTGAACAGCCCCTCCCTGCTTCCCGGCACCTATCAGAAATATCTTCAGCGCTGCCTTCGCGAGGCCTTCGGCCTGGCCGGGGCCCCTCTGGTGCTGATTCTCAACCGGCGGCGGGCGCTGGAAGACAACGAATAAAAAGAGAAGCCGATTTCATCCGTCTGACGATATGCGCCGGGTCAGCGACCAAATGATTTCCTCTTCAAACGCCGACAGAGAGGGATATGAAAATCCTTCCGGATTGAGTGAATCTCTCACGCCCCGGTTCATTTGACCTTCCGGCAGCCACTCTGACAGTTGCGCCAGAAACGTTTTGATGGCATCAGCATTCTCTTCGGCGCGGACCGCCCGGCCATTCAGAATCGACGGGCGGGTGGGATCGCATTGCCAAATCAGACGGTGGGGCTCCCGCAAAAGAATCAGCTCGATTCGGAAAAAAGTCGCCGGAACCCATACATCTTTTTTAATGACACTGACCATCGCCTCAATTTCCGGAGTCGATCGATCAAAGTTCCGTACTTGCCTGCGTTTCAGTTTGTGCGATTCCTGATCCCGAATCCGGTCATGAATGCATCCTGCGGCGAGAAACGCACAGTCCCCGGTGGAAATGACCCATTCCCGGCCGAACATATCGGTTTCGATCATCTTCCCTCCTTCAAAGCGAAGATTACGGGTCAGACGCCCCGAAGGCAGTTTAAAAAGATTCCGCTGAGAAACTCTCAGTGTTTCAATCCCCTGGTCCCGTAAAGCCCGCTGAAATGCCCTGGATACATCCGTACTCAGGTCGGAAATCACAATGCCGAAGGCTTCACGGCTCATCCGGGCGCAATCCACGGTGCAGATTTCCGGCACCGCCCGGCTGGCAGCTTCCAGTGCGCCAAGGGGAAGTTTTTGATCCATTGATGTCTGTAACAGGGCATAGAGTGCTGTTTTAGATGAGGACCGTGAAACGGTATCCTGTGGAACCGGACCTGAACGTATACCCGAAGCAGATGCGTCCCTTATCTCCATTTCGAAGTCATTCTTTCGTGACCGTTCTGCCCCTGATTCGGTCTGAGGAAAAGACGGTTTGAATAAAAATCGGCATCCAAAACAAAACATTGCTCCCACAAGTCCCCAAAACGAGATAAACATAAAGAAGAGACCGCCCATGGAAGGACTTTCAGATTTTAATCCAATCCGGATAAAGCCCAGAATCATCGAAACCGGTGTAAGTGCACCCAGCAGGGAACTTAACGTAAGAAAAACCCGGAAAACCGCACCGGCTCGGTAAACGCCGCGGGTCTTCCGGATCAAAGCACGGATCAACAGAAAGACCAGTCCCCCGAAAACCAGAGCAAAAAAAGCATCCCATTTCCCAAAGGGGGATAAACCCGCTTCGGAATCAAGCAACATGACCGCATGCAGGCTGATAAAGATCCAAAAAATCAGCCCGCCTGCCAGCCAGGCGAGACCTCGGAGATAAAAAGGACTCCGTTTGTTCATTTGAAAATACTATCATAGAATAAGATAATAGCTATTCTAAAATCCCCCGAGCGGCATCCCACTCCCCGACGTGTCCCTGTACATCGGCATCCGTTCTGGAAAAACGACATCAGCTACGATTCAAGGCTTTAAAACAACTGTAGATTATTAATTGCATATATATAAAGGGGAATCTGAACCGGCGCGGTAACGACATCGAGAGCAACCGTTACTGGCACGAACACCCGGAAAAGAACGATCCACGGTTTTTGATACCATGCGTGATCAAACTCCGGATCGGGCTTATGGAAAGCCAAACTGTAATTATGCCCATGGATTGGGTCAGCCGACACAAGGGCAAACGCCATAGGTGGTGAGTGGCTGAACCCCTGATAAACGGCCATCCGGTGCTCCACCGGCGGATCCAGCGTCTGCAAATTGTGCCAGGCACAGCTTTCAATCACCGGGTGTTCAAAGTGGATTACCGGTACAGGCTGCCAATCCTCATCGAAAGAAACAATCTCCTCCGGACCTCCGGCCTTCAACGTTCCTCGGGCAATTCGCAAGGGAAAGGACTGGGGACCCGGACGGCCATAGAGTCCATAGTGCCGCGGAAGCGCATACCGTATGCGCAGGGGGGTCAGATCCTCAGCCTGCCGGTTGTCCGGCGAAAACAGCACCGGGTACAGTTCCGAATCCAGAGATTCAAGTTGTACGATTTCACCCTGTTTGACCGCTTCCGCAAGCTGCCCGAATGGCAGAATCACATGATGGAGTTCTTCCGACCTCTTTTTGGGAGCTTGTGCATTTATTTTCAAAAGAACCTGTTGTTTAGGGCCTTCATAGGCCTCCTGAATTTTACCGATTTTCCATTCCTGCCGTGTCACCCGATTGTGACGGTATTCGGTAGCACTTAAAAGTGCTCTCGTGGCGCATCCGTTTAGCAGAAGTATTCCCAGAGTCGGAACAAGTACCCGTAGCAGAACGGGCAAGAATTTATATAATACAAAACGCCGCTTCGGGATCATCTAATTGACTCATGGTTCTTTTTTAACGGAGAAGATTCTAAATACCGAATCCGGTCCTCCGCCGCGATCCGCACCATAATGTGAGAATCTTTCCGTGCAATCTCCGCCAGAAGGACCGGGTCGGTCATGCGTTCGACTGCCACGGTCCGCACGGCGGAATGGATATCATCCTGGGCAATGGATTCAATGACACCCGCATCCTCAATCTTCCGCAAGGCGGCAATCCGTTCCTGACTGTGAAGACTTCCGGTCGCGAGATGTCGAAGATGAACAGGGTCCTCCAGTCGTTCAATCGCAATCTCCCGGATATACTCAACGTTTTCTTCAAAAGCGATCCGTGCCAACACATCCTGATCCGACAATTTCCTGACCGCCGTGCTCCGCACAATCCAGCTCGGGTCCTCCAATGCAAATGCGTGGATCCTGCTTGGATCCTCAATTCTGCCCACAGCGGCGGCACGCGCATATACACAGCGGGCACGGCGGGCTGTGCGCTCGATCAGATCCGGATTCTCCAGTCGCTCAACCGCAAGCACAGCGGGGATATGTTGTGCATAACCAGCACAATCCGACTTAATGGCCACGCGGACCAGATACTTTTCTTCATTCATTTTTCGGACAGCATCCACACGAACCCTCGGATTTTTGTCTCGAATGGCAATCTGCGCAAGCCAGGACTCATTCTCAATTCCGCTAACCGTGAGTACATTACTGGCGCAGCCTGAGAATAAAAACGCCAGAACCCCCAACAACCATCGATTGTGCCGAATTGTGCCGCGCAGGTGCATTATGTCTTTTCGACTGAAAAAACCTACATTCAGTCAGTCGGCTCACCAAGAGTAGGAAAGCCCTATACGGAAGCCCATTCCCACGGAATCCACCTCGGCATTATCCAAAAAGGTGTCATCGCTGCTCACCCCGGCATGAAATTCACCGTTCAGACTGATGTTGTTTGTGATAAAATAGCGGAGGCCCAGCAAAAAGGTCAGCTCAATTCCAGTGTTATCCTCTCCGCCACGTTCAATCCGGCCATAACCCAGACCGGCTCCCACGTAGGGGATGAGGTACGTCGGTGTGTCAAAGCTGCGGGTAAACAGGGCCCCCAGGGCGGTTCGGGTGTAGAAGCTGGAATCCTCGAAGTTAACATAAAAACCCATTTGCACGAGGTGATCGATATACCGGCCATAGCGGAAAGAGAACTCGGTCCGCCCTGCATCAAACGAGCCGGCCGTGCTGATCTCCGAATTTCCCGAATAAATCGGCAGATGTTGAGCGTTTGCGATTGAAAAGGAGGCAATAGTCAGCAGGAGACACAGGTTCAGACGAACGTTCATAAGGTTATCTCGGAGGAATGTTGGGAAAAACATACTTAAAAGGGAAAATCGCTTTCGTCACTGCTGTCGGGCAGATCGGTATCCATGGGGGGGATATCTTCACTCGCCGGAGCGGGCGCGGCGGCGGACTGACCGTCGGTTTGAATCCGCCAGGCATTGAGATTCACAAAATGCTTGCCGTTATATTCCCGGCCCCGGATATCAAAATGAACGGTCACTTCCTGGCCGACCTTCAACGAATCGAGCATGGACGTTTTGTCTTTGACCGTCTCAAAGACCACATCCTGGGGATACTGTTCGGGGGTGGTGACCACAAATTCCCGTTTGGAGAACCCGCTGGGAAAGGTCATTACGTCGTTCACCTGTTTGACGGTGCCGGTCATTTCATAGCTCATAGTTTTATATCCTTGTTAAGATGAATCCTTCTTTGGGTGTGTCAGGTTTCCGCCTGCGTGCAAGCGGAAACCGAAGAAAAATCAGGGTGCAAGAAAAAAGGTGACCGTGGCGTTCCACCGGTAGGCGAACGTGTTATTCACCGCCTCGGAACTCAGCACGCGGATCCCCCCCCGGCTGTCCGCGGTCCCGACCACATCCACCTGGTCTGTCCGGGGCGCATTCCGGGCCACGGCGGATAAAACGGTTCTGGCGTTGTAGACGACCTCGTAAATCTCTTCCCCACCGTCAAGCGGATCAAATTCAATCCGGATGCGGACCCGATTGATCCGGCGGCCCTGAAGTTCATCCGCCACATCCACGGATCGTTCCCGGGGCGCGGCGCCGGAAGCGCCGCTGAAGGAATCGCTGAGCGTGCGCACAATAATTTGATCCGCCGGATCCACGCCGGGCGGCAGGTCCTCCCCGCCGCCGCCTCCTCCGCTGCTGCCGCTGTCCGACAAGACAATTGCGGCCCCCACACCGCCGGCCACCCCAAGCCCCACCAGGGCGGGGCGCACCCAGTTCCGGTCAGTGCCCCCCTCCTCCACCGTGCCGATCACCCGCACCGTCATCCAGTCCGTCTCGGCCCAGTCCCCGTCCACCGTGTGTGCCTCAATATAATAACGGAAAGAAGAAGCCCCCGAAAACAGGGAAGGATTGATGGCGGCAGAAAAAATACCGCCACCACTGGGCTCCATGGGCACGACAACCGGCGCGACACCGCCGCTTTGCGCCAAATGCAGGGTCACCCGCTCCAGCGGCGCGGAGGCGCTCACCCGGGCAATCAGACGCAATCGCTGTCCGGCGGCAACCGACGGAGGAGGATCATGCGCAATTACCGGGCGCTGCCCCGGGGCGGCGCTCAGAATGAGCACGGGAAAAAGCAATAGAAGTCGACGGATAAACGTTTGCATATTCATCTCTCATACAGCGGTCCGACAATTTCTTCAAGCACCACTTCGGTGGTAACAAATCCGATGACCCGGTCATGATCGTCACGCACCAGCAGCATCGGCTGACGGCTCAGGCGCAGACGGGGCAGCAGATCATCCCCCGGCGTGTCGTCCGCCACGTACTGGGGCGGGCGCAGGAGCTGCGGAACCTGAACATCCGGCTCATCGAGATGCGCATACAGATCACTCAGTTTCAGAATACCCGTAAACCGTTTTTCGGCAGTGGAAAAAACCGGAAAACTCTGGGCCGGTGTTTTTGCCGCCAGCGCAAGGATGTCTTCCACCGCCATTTCGGGACGGATCACAATCATTTTTTCGCGCGGCAGCATCACATCCTTTGCAGTTTTTTCGGAAAGCTGAAAGACTCCCTCCACCATCCGGCGGCGCGGCTCGCTCAACTCCGGCGTGGCACCGCTCTCTTTGCTCAGCAAAAATTGAATATCCTTGCGGGTGATCCGGTTTTTCTTTTGCTCGGAGGCCGCATCCCCCCGGCTCGGCACTAACAGCTTGGAAATGCCGATCACCGGCACACTGATTCCCCGGAAGAGCCAGGCCGAGAAGCGCAACACATCGATATACCGGCCACTCCGGTCCAGGGGATGGCTTTGAAACCATGCTTTGGGCAGGTATTCCCCGAAGACCAGAATCAGGATCAGCAAACTGGTACTTGCCAGCAGATTTCCCAGGCGGGGATTGCCCACCCAGGAGACAATCAAATGCGTGCCAAGCACCGTCAGCGCGGTGTTGCAAAGGTTGGTCCCCACCAGTGTCGTGGCCAGCATGTCGTCCGGATTATCCATAAAGCGCTTCACTAAAAGCGCCCGGCGGTTTTTGCGTTTCACCAAATGACGCAGGCGCACCCGGTTCACCGAAACAATGCCCGTCTCCATTCCGGAATAAAATCCGGACCCCACCAGCAGCAGCAAGACCAGAATCAGTTGGGTTAGCGGACTCATTGCGTGTCCTCCAGTCCATCCATGCGCCGTTCCACCAGAATCAGCAGAATCCGGTTCCTCCGCATCTGCCGCACCATGGCTTTGTAGCCGGGTCCGCGGATGATTTCATTCAGTTTCGGCAAATGCTCGGCTTTTTCAATAAACCAGCCCGACAGGCGGTCTGCGGTTTCCGAGGTTAACTGCAGGTCCGTAATCCGGTTCACATCGTGCAAACTCATCTGCGCGTCCAACAGCCAGGCATTCTCCGCCAGCGGCTCGCAAATCAGCCGGTCGGAATCCTCCACATCCATTTCCCCGGTCAACTCCTCCAGAACATCCCCCCGGGAAATAATTCCGGACGTGCCGCCATATTCATCCACAACAATGGCGGACCGCTGCCTTGCGGACACCATACGCGACAACAGCTTGTCGAGGGTGACAAATTCGGGGACAAAAACGGGTTTCACCGTCGCTCCCGGTACGCTGCGGTCCGGATCAAATAAAAATTTCCGCACGTCCAGCAGGCCCACAATTTCGTCGAGCTGCTCCCGGTACAGGACTAAATGACGTGTGCGGGCTTTTTTCGCCTCCGCAACCACATCCACATCCGGCTCCGCCAGGTCAATGCCCTCAATGTCCACCCGAGGAGTCATCACATCCCCGGCCGTCAGCCGTTCCAACGACAAAATCGACTGAACCATCACATGCTCGTGATCATCCAGCTCCCCGGTCTCCTCGCTAGCCTCCATAAGGGTATCGTACTCGGCGCGCGACAAAATATGCCCGCTGGGCATGAAAAAATGCGAAAACGTACCGGTAAAACTTTCCAGCCCCGCCCTCGGCAGCCGCAGCCAGTGCACCAGCATCAGAAACGGCCGCGCGTACCAGACCGACATCCGCTCATAAAACAGGATGGCCAGACGCTTGGGACCGAATTCTCCGAACAGCAGCGTCAGCACCGTCAGTAAAAGCACCTGCCACACCGGATGTCTGAAGCCCAGCCCATCCATCAGCAGTGCCCCGATCAGCCACAAATTCACGTTCACCAGGGTGTTGCCGATGAGAATCGTCGATAAAAGCCGCGTCGGCTGGGCCAGCAGCTCCCGGATGACCTCCGCTTTGGCCTCATCCGTCTCTCCAATCCGGTTCACCTCATGCGGGTCCAGCGAAAACAGGGCCGTTTCCGCACTCGAAAAAAAGCCGGAGGCACACAGCAGCAAAAGAAATCCCGTTAATTCTATCCAAAAAAGATACGACATGAGTCCCTGCTAATTCACATGTCCGGGGCTTTCCGTCAAGTGCTCACAAAAAAATCTTGATCTCCTTTAGAATTCCTTTATGACTTTGAATTGTCAAAGTTAACCCTTTACCTATATAAAACCCTGAAAGGTCTTCACGAAACCCTATGAAAGTAAAACCTGTTCTTCTGTTTATCTGCTCTCTGACCCTGTTCGTCTCCAGCTGCCGTCAACCGGCGGAACCCCAGGCCGACTCCGGCCGGATGTCCATTCTGGTCACCGTCGGAATGCTTACCGACATTGTCCGCAGCCTGGCCGGCGACACCGCAGAGATTACCGGGCTCATCGGCGAGGGCGTGGATCCGCATCTCTATGCGCCTTCCGCCGCGGATGTGCGGCGCATCCAGGCGGCGGACGGCATTCTGTTTGTGGGTCACCACCTCGAAGGGCGTCTTCAGCCGGTCTTTGAACGCCAGGCCGCCCAGGGCAAACGCGTCGCCGCTCTGGCCCAGCGCATTCCCGACGAAAAACTGCTGCTGGACGAGGATGGCAATATCGACCCCCACCTCTGGATGGATGTCTCTCTCTGGAGCGATGTCGCACGCGAAGCCCATGCGGTGCTCTCGGAGTGGATGCCCGAGGCCACAGAAGCCCTCGACCGGAATCTGGAAGCCCTCCTCGCCGATCTCGAAGCGCTGGACCGCGAGATCGAGTCCATTCTGGCCGACATCCCCGAAGCGCGCCGGGTCATCATCACCGCCCACGATGCTTTTGGCTATCTGGGCCGCCGCTACAACCTCGAGGTCATGGGCATTCAGGGCATGAGCACCGAGTCCGAAGCCGGCCTCCGCCACATCAATGAACTGGTGGCCACCATTGTCGACCGGCAAATTCCTGCCGTCTTCACCGAGTCCACCATTGCCGACCGCAATGTCAAGGCACTCATCGAAGGCGCCGCCAGCCGGGGACACGCCGTCCGCATGGGCGGGGAACTTTTCTCCGATGCCATGGGCGCTCCCGGCACCCCCGAAGGCACCTACGCCGGCATGATCCGTCACAATGCCCGCACCCTGGCCAACGCCCTGGGGACCTCCGGACCATGAGTTCCTCCCCTTTAGAGGTTGATGACCTCACCATCGCCTATCACCGCAAACCGGTGCTGTGGGATATTGATTTTGCCGCGGTTCCTCAGAGCCTGACCGCCATCCTCGGTCCCAACGGCGCCGGTAAAAGCACCTTCATCAAAGCGTCCCTCAATCTGCTCCCGCGCGCTTCCGGACGGATCCGCTTTTTCGGCGGCACCTACGAGGCCTCCCGCCAGCGCGTCGGATACGTGCCCCAGCGTGAGACAGTGGACTGGGACTTTCCGGTGGATGCGCTCGATGTGGTGTGCATGGGCCTGTACGGACAAATCGGCTGGATCCGCCGGGTCACCCGCGATCACCGTCTCAAAGCCATGCAGGCACTGGAACAGGTTGGCATGGCCGACTTCGCCCACCGGCAGATCCGCCAGCTCTCCGGCGGGCAGCAGCAGCGCGTCTTTCTCGCCCGGGCTCTGGTGCAGAAGGCCGATCTCTATTTCATGGACGAACCCTTCGCCGGGGTGGATGCCGCCACGGAACAGGCCATTATCGAAACCCTCCGCACTCTGCGCCGGCAGGGATGCACAATCCTCGTGGTTCATCATGACCTGCAGACCGTTCCCGCATATTTCGATCACGTATTGCTCCTGAACACCCGCGTGGTGGCCGCCGGTCCCACGCCTGAAACCTTCACCACCGAGAATCTCCGCAAAACCTATGGGGGACGGCTCACCCTGCTCGATGAAGCCACGCAGGCCCTCGTCAACCGCGAACAGCCCGGTCCCCGTCCGGAGAAACGAAGCCGATGACCCTCTGGGAGATGCTCCTCGCGCACAACACCCGCGTGGTGCTCACCGGCGTGTCCCTTCTCGGTGTCGCCTCCGGCGTTATCGGTGTGTTTATGCTCCTCCGCCGGCGGTCTCTCATGGCCGACGCCACCAGTCACGCCACCCTCCCCGGCATCGCCCTCGCCTTTCTGGTCCAGCCTCTCTTCGGGTTTTCCGGAAAATTTCTCCCCGGACTCCTGCTGGGTGCGCTCTTCACCGGCCTGCTGGGTATGCTCTGCATTCAGGCCATCCAGCGGGTCGGCCGCATTCGCGAAGATGCCGCCATGGGCATGGTGCTCAGCGTCTTTTACGGCTTCGGTATTTGTCTGCTCGGCATTATCCTCCGTATGGAACAGGGCGCATCCGCGGGATTAAAAGGCTTCATCTTCGGCAAAACCGCCGCTATGGTCACCGCCGACGCGCAACTCATCGCCTGGGCCGCCCTCTTCATTCTGGTCCTGGTGATGCTCACATACAAAGAATTCAAAATTCTCTGCTTCGACGAAGGCTTTGCCGGCAGCCAGGGCTGGCCCGTCCGTCTGCTCGACGGCCTGATGATGGGCACCGTGGTCGCGGTCACGGTCATTGGTCTTCAAGCGGTCGGTCTCATTCTGATGATCGCCCTGCTGGTGGTGCCCCCGGCCGCCGCCCGATTCTGGACCGACCGCCTCTCCCGGCTCCTTATCCTCTCCGGCGCCTTTGGCGGCTTCGGGGCTCTGCTTGGCGGCTGGATCTCGGTCACCGCCGCCGATGCCCCCGCCGGCGCGGTGATTGTTCTCGCCCAGGGCGTTTTCTTTCTCGTCAGCCTGCTCATCGGACGACGGCGCGGACTGATCCAAAAGGCCCTCCGCGATCAGGCCCTCCGCTGGTCCATCCGCCGCCAGCATGTCCTCCGCACCTTTTACGAAGCTCTGGAGCCCCGTGCCACACCGGAAGACAAAACCCTTTCGCGGCTCCCCTTCAGCACCCTCCTGCAGGCCCGCTCCTGGACCCGCTTCCGCCTCGGCCTGATGTTGCTGCACATGAAATGGCGCGGACTCGTGTACCGCCACCCCGACGGAAGCTGGGGCCTCACCCGCGACGGCTGGCCCGAGGCGGCCCGCATGGCCCCCAACCACCGCCTCTGGGAACTCTTCCTCATCCACTACGCCGACATTGCCCCGGCCCGCGTGGATCGCGGGGCCGACCGCATCGAACACGTGCTCGGCGCCGCACTCCTCGAAGAACTCGAAGCCCTCCTCCAGCAGGAGGAAACCCGCGTTCCGCTCAGTCCGCATCCGGTCCATTGGGGTGACGGCATATGAGCGCCTGGACCAGCACCGACCTCTGGATCGTGCTCGCCGGTGCTCTCGCCGGCCTCGCCTGCGTCATTCCCGGCACCTTCCTCCTGCTCCGCCGCATGAGCATGATGGGCGATGCCATCAGCCACGCCGTGCTTCCAGGTATTGCCATCGCCTTTGTGATTTCCCAGTCCCGCGGCGGCCCTGCCCTGCTCATCGGGGCCATTCTCGCCGGGGTCCTCTCCGCCGCCCTCACCCAGCTCCTCCACAGCCGCGCCGATGTCGAGGAAGGCGCCTCCATGGGCGTGGTCTTTACCCTCATGTTCGCCGCCGGCCTCCTCATTCTCGACTCCCCTCTTGTCGGCAAACATGTGGATCTGGATCTCGACTGCGTTCTCTTCGGCGCCGTCGAACTGGTTCCCCTCGAGGCCCCCACCGCCTGGCTGCCCGGCGTCCCCCCCCCCATCCCCCGGCTGGGCGTGGTGCTTCTCTTGAATGTCAGCCTGCTCATTCTCCTCTACAAAGAATGGAAGCTCAGCGCCTTTGACCCCGCCCTTTCCGATGCCCTGGGATTTTCAACCCAGAAATTGCATCTCCTGTTGATGATCCTTACTGCGGTGACCGCAGTCTACTGTTTTGAAATCGTCGGCAGCATTCTTGTCATTGCCATGCTCATTGTCCCCGTCGCCTGCGCCCGAATGTTCACCGACCGCCTATTGCCCACCCTCCTGCTCGGGGCCGGCTTCTCCATCGCCGCCGCCGTGCTTGGCCACGCCGCCGCCCTCAGCATTCCCCAGGCCCTGGGTTTTGCCGACACCTCCAGCGCCGGTGCCATGGCCGCAGTTGGCGGAGTTCTGTTTTTTCTGTCGGCCTTTCTGGCTCCCCGCCACGGACTCCTCCGCAAGGCCCTGCACCGCCGACACCTGGCCCTCCGCACCCTCGAAGAAGATCTGCTCGGCAGCCTTTACCGTCAGGCGGAACTCGATTCCCCCGCTGGCGCCCCGACGGCCCCCGGCTTTTCCGGCGGCCTGCAGCGGCAGGCCCTCCGCAGCCTGGTCCGCCGCGGGTACCTCACCGGCGATCATGCCCTCACCCACAACGGTTTCCGCGCCGGAGCCGAACTTCTCCGACGCCACCGCCTCTGGGAGGAATGGCTCCATGAAAACACCGCCACCACCCTCGATCATCTGCACATGCCCGCCGAAGCGCTCGAACACGTGACCGACCCCGCCCTCCGCGAACGTCTCGCCGAAGATCTCGGTCAGCCCAAAGAGGACCCCACCGGCCGACGCATCCCCCGGCAGGAACTCGAAGGCCGAGAAACCGTCAGCCTGCCCCCTCCGTAAAATTCAATTTTGCTATTCTGCGCTGGCCGCCGGGTCTCGAATCTGCTCTCCAGAATCCCCCCCAAACAACCACCTCCCAAGCCTCAGAAATCTCCACAAACCAACCTGCCAGGATTTACCTGAAGAAAAATGGGGAATGACCTGGCAATCGTCCGTTTGACAGAACCGGACTCTTGCCGTATTCAACGGCATGAAGACACCTGCAACCCTGTCTCCCGGAGACTGCACACCCGAACTCCGGGAAAAAGCGCTCGCGCTGGATATCCGGGAACCGTACGAGCGGAACGGAGCGCCCGAGGCCATTCTGGCCATGCCCAATGTGCCCATGGCGGAATGGAAAGCCATTCCCGCTCGTTTTCCGGACCGGCCCCTGGTCCTCTGCTGCGCCGCCGGTGTCCGCACCCGCATGTGTGTCGAACTGCTCAACTTTCCAGAAGGGATTTACGCATGGACGGGCTCCATCCACGACTGGGTGCGGGAAAACAACGGGAAAACCTCCTGAATCTGGATTTTCCGATGATCGGAAAACGGTGTACCCGCTTTTCCGATCATCGGAAACCCACCGGACTTACCAGTCCGCACGCAGGGCGAGGGTGAAGGACCGGCCCGGTTCAGGAATGCGGTCCCCGGGACGCAAATCTCCGGTCGCCATCACCGCGTTGCGGGTCAGGTGACGGCTGTACTCCGTGTCGAAGAGGTTCTCGACCCCGGCTTCGATGCGGAGTCCGGGGCGGATCTCCCCGCCCATGCGGAGATGCGCGACCGCGTATCCGGCGGTTTCACGTTCACCATAGCCGGAATCAATCCGGGTCTGACGGGCCGCAAAGTCCGCACCGATCTGCACGAAAGCGCCGCGTTCCCAGCGCAGTGCGGCGCTGCCTTCCAGCGGAGGAATCTCCGGCAGATCGCCGCCGCCTCGCTCCTCGGCACGGGTCAGTCCAAGCTGAACCGGCAGCCGCAAATCCCCGGCGAGATGAACGTCCGCTGCCACCTCGGCTCCGTAAAAGACAGCATCCACATTCCGGTGACTGAAAATAGGATTCGGCATGCCGTCTCCGGTAATGTCGCGACGTCCAATGAGGGTGGGTTTGATGTAATCGTCCACGCGGGCGGCATGAACGGCGGCACTGAGGCGGTGCGCTCCGGGGGTTCCGTCCATCCGGACTTCGATCTGATGCTTGACCTCCGGCTCGAGGTCCGGATTACCGAGTCCGTAGCCGCCGGGCCGGGCGGCAAACCCGTCGTAGCGCTGGCTCAGATTCGGCGAGGACGCGATGCGGATGAGCCCCAGCGATGCAGACCAGTCGTCGTGGAGTTGCTGTTGCAGGGTCAGATTGCCGGACACCAGGGTGTCCTCCCTTGAGGTTCTGCCGCGGGTGGCTTCGCCGAAGCGCGTGAAAGCGTCCGCAAGCGTGACCGGGCCGGTGCCGGGGCCGGGCATGGTGCGGAGATTCGGCTGTCCCATCCGGGAATCAACCTCATCCAGACGGACCCCGGCTCGAAGGCGCAGGCCTTCGTGGATCGGGCCTTCCCATTCGCTGAACAGACCGAACTGATCCTCTTTGAGATCTGCCCAAATCGGATCGCGGAAGGTCATCCCGCTTGCGACAATAAAGCGCCGACGGGTGGCTTCCCGTTCCAGCCGGGAGGCGTCCGCACCCAGTCGCAGCTCGCCCGGGCCGGCACGCCAACGGCTGAGAAAACGCGTGCTGTAGCTGTCGGCGGTAGTGGGATTGAACGCCTCCATCATCCGGTGGTTGGGCCGGTCGCGGTTGTCCATGAGATGTTCCACCTGTTGCAAACCGCCGCGCAACTCAAGATCTTTGAGCCGTTCGCCGTCCACGTGCCAGCGGGTGTTCAGGGTCAGCAGATTGATGTCGATGTAGCGGGAATCCATGGGCAGGGCGGGAAAATCCACATCCCGTTCTTCGATGCGGCGCAGGGCAATGTCCACAAACAGGGGGTCCTGAAGACGGAACGATCCGTCAACCCCCAATTCTCTGAGTTCGCGCGCGGCGGGAACCCGGGTGCCGTCTCCGGATTTGTACGCATCCTGAGTGCTCCAGGCGCCGCTGACCGACACCGAGGACTGCTCGGTTTCCATGCGTCCCCGGGCGTTCACCGCTATGCGGTCGAGGTTGCTCTGCGCAAAAACACCGGTCTGCAACTGGGGAGGACGGGGTTCGGCAGGATCCCAGTCGGAACGGGACGACACGCGGATGCGCCCGCCCAGACCGCCGGGCCCCTCCACGACCGAGCCGGCACTCAGATCCACATTCACCGCTTGCAGAGCGGCGGCGGAAAGGATTGCGGCGG
>PXDP01000236.1 GCA_003565035.1 PVC group bacterium
CCGGGGATTTCTCTTTGAATTTGGCGGTTGAGGAAGGCTTGCAGTCCGGAAAAATCACGGGTATGGATTCGGCATGAATGTAAAAGCCAGCCGTACGATTGATTTGGGTCCTTTTGCCGTGGGCGGGGGGAATGGTCTGTTTCTGATTTCCGGGCCCTGTGTGATCGAGAGCCGGGATGTGCTGATGGAAATTGCGGAGGCCCTGGCGGAGTGGTCGCGGCGGGAGGCGGTGCCGCTGGTGTTCAAAGCGAGCTATGACAAAGCGAACCGGACCTCTCTTGACGGATTCCGGGGGCCGGGGCTGGAGGAGGGGCTGCGTATGCTTCAGGAGGTGAAGTCGGCGTTCGGCTTCCCGATTCTCACGGATATTCATTTGCCGGAACAGGCGGCTCCGGTTTCGGAGGTGGCGGATATCCTCCAGATTCCCGCGTTTTTGTGCCGTCAGACCGATTTGCTGCTGGCGGCGGCGGCGACGGGGGCGGTGGTGAATGTGAAAAAGGGGCAGTTTCTGGCCCCGGGGGACATGGCACCGGTGGTGGAGAAAATTGAGGAGAGCGGATGCCGGCGGATCATGCTGACGGAGCGGGGAAGTTCGTTCGGCTACAACAATCTGGTGGTGGATATGCGGGGACTGGTGGAGATGCGGGATTGCGGGTATCCGGTGATTTTTGACGCCACGCACAGTGTGCAGCGGCCGGGCGGTGGCGGTGGGTTCACCTCCGGCGACGGGGCGCTGGCTCCGTATCTGGCCCGGGCAGCGGCCGGGGCTGGGGTGGACGGATTTTTCATGGAGACCCATGTGCGGCCGGACGAGGCGAAATCCGACCGCATGAATTTAATCCCGCTTTCGTCACTCCCCCGGCTGTGGGGTCAGTTGCAGGCGATCACAGAAATCCTGCAGTCCTGACGCTTTCCGCTTGGACCTTTTTCAAACTGGTGGTAGACTTATATCATGACGGTACATCGGCAGGCAGGTAATGGAACAGGATATGGGCTCTTTCGGGCTGTGTGGCGGGGCCATTTGCGGACCGGGGCACTGCTTGTCGGTCTGTTGCTGGTTGGGGGACTTCCCGCCTGGTCACAGGATTCGGACCCGGGCGAGGTGGCCGGCGGGGTCCGGGTTCCGGAAATCAATGACAAGGGAGTGATGACTTCGCTGCTGACCGGGCGCGAGGTGCGTTTTCGCCCCCGCAAACCCATGGAAATCACCGGACTGGAGATTTTTCATTATGAGGCGGACGGAGTCACAGTGCAAATGAGAGCCGTTTCGCCGGGCTGCTTTTATGATTCGATCAAAGGAAAAGCGTATTCGGACGAGGCCATCCGGATCGAAGGCAACGGGTTTGTGATTACCGGTGTCCGCTACGAATATGTGGCCTCCGAGCAGTCTATGGAGATTTTTGAAGATGTGAAGGTCGTCCTGAAAAACGCCAATTTGGGCAGCCTGACCTCTTCGACATCCCCGGAATCCCCGGAGGCCTCCGGGGAAGAATCGGATTTAACCTCAACGCCCTCCTCTTCCCATGAATAAATTCCATCTGTTTTCATTCCTTGTTTTTCTGGCTGTTTCGTCCGCCGGTCTCCCGTTATGCGCCGGGGAACCGGTCGAAGACCGGCTCACCGAGGTGACCAGTGAACGGCTGCATTTTGATTACGCGAACAAACGCGCGGTGTTTACCGGCAATGTGGTGGTGAGCGATCCTGACATGCAGATTGATTCGGATGTGCTGACTATTTTCCTGAATGAGGACGATACGGTGAACCGCATCGAAGCCAAAGGGAATGTAATTATCCGCTCCGAGGGACTGCACAGCCGTTCCGGTTCGGCCGTTTACACGCTGGCCGACCAGCGGATTGTTCTTGAACAGGAGCCCCAGGTCTTCCGGGAGGGCTCGATTTTGACGGCGGACCGGATTATTTATTTCCGGGCGGAGGAGCGGATGATTGCCGAGCCCCGTCCCCGAATTCTGATGTACCAGGAAGGCGACCGTGACCTTAAGCTCTGATGTAACCCGCGAAACGCCCGCCGCCGCCGCTGTCACGACCCAGCCTCCGATCATCCGCACGGAGGGGCTGGTTAAAATCTATGGCGGCAAGCGGGTGGTGAACGAGGTGGATATCCGCGTGGAGCGCAACGAGATCGTGGGTCTGCTGGGAGCCAACGGTGCCGGAAAGACGACCACCTTCTATATGATCACCGGACTGATCACCCCCAACGAGGGCAAGGTCTTTTTTGATCAGCAGGAAATCACCGCGATGCCGATGTTTGAGCGGGCGCGGCTGGGGATGGGGTATTTGGCGCAGGAACCCTCGATTTTCCGCCGATTGACGGTTGAGGACAACATCAAAGCGATTCTCGAAACCCTGCCGCTGAGCAGCGGTGCGCGGAAAGAGCGGTTGAAAAAGCTTCTCGATGATCTGAAAATCAGCCATCTGGCCAATCAGAAGGCCTTTACCCTCAGCGGCGGCGAGCGCCGCCGCCTGGAGATCGCCCGGGCGCTGGTCAGCGAGCCGGCGGTCCTTTTATTGGATGAACCGTTCAGCGGGGTGGACCCGAAAGCGGTCAATGATGTTCAGGAGATCATTTTAGAACTGAAAGACCGGGGCCTGGGCATCCTGATCACCGACCATAACGTCCGGGAGACCCTGACGGTCACCGACCGGGCCTACATTATTTTTGAAGGGAAAGTGTTGCGGGAAGGCACCCGGGACTTTCTCATCACCGACAAGGTGAGCCGGGAACTCTACCTCGGAGACCGGTTCTCCATGTAAACCCAACCCCAAGGAGGTAAACAGCACATGAACATCACCGTAACCTGCAGACATATGGATATGACCGAAGCACTCAGGGATCATGCCACCGCGCGTGTGACCGAGTCGCTTTCCGAGTTCCCCCGCGTGGAGGACGTGCACGTCATTCTGGATGTGCAGCGCAAAATCCATCATGTCGCGGAAGTCATCGTCCATGCCAAAAACCATGTGCATGCGGAAAGCAAAGAAGAAACCACCGACATGTATGCCAGCATTGATGCCGCAGTGGACAAGGTTCACCGTCAGTTGCGCAAGAAGCGCGACAAAATTCAGGACCACAAGCATACTGCGGGTCTGGGCGAAATGGAGGCGGAAGCCCTTTAAGCGGCTGCGCTCGTCGAAAGCGCCCCCCAAAAAACACACGGCGGCGGGACGTTCCCGCCGCTTTGATTCGTATGAATGACGTACAGCCCATGATGGTGACGGTGGGGGATTTTTTCTCCCACGCCCAGACGTTGATGCCCCTGACGCTTTGTCAGGGGGAGGATGAACTCGGCAATGTGATCCCGGAGGAGGCCATTAACCGGCCGGGCCTGGCGCTGGCAGAATTCTATCAGTATTTTGCCAACAAGCGGATTCAGGTCTTCGGACTGGCGGAGATGACCTATTTGAAATCGATGCCGACCCCCCTGGAGCGGGAGCAGCGGCTTGAGCGCCTATTTCAGCAGGAGATTCCCTGTGTGGTCCTGACCCGAAACCGAACCCCCACTCCCGAAATGGAGCGGATGGCCCGCAAATACGGGGTGCCGATCCTGCGAACTCCTCTGATTACCAGTCGTTTTGTGAATTTGGCCACCTTGGCGATGGAGCATTTGGTGACCCCGGCCCTGCGGCTGTCCGGCACGACCCTCGACGTTATGGGCATCGGAGTGCTCATCGAAGGCGCCGCCGGGATTGGGAAGAGCGAAGCGGCGCTGGGGCTGATCGAGCGGGGCTTCAGTCTGGTCGCCGATGATGTGACACTGGTCCGGCGGGATGCCCGGGCGCAACTGATGTGCACCTCCACGGAAATGACCCGCTATCATATGGAGATCCGCGGCCTCGGGATTATCCATGTTCCCAGTCTGTTTGGCATGGCTTCGGTCACCCTGGAACATCGCCTGGATATGGTGGTTTCGCTCTATCCGGCCGATCCGCTCATGGAGGGCGACCGGTCCGGCCTTTCGAAAAAGAGCCGAAAAATCCTTGACGTAACCGTCCCTTTAGTGGAATTACCTGTCGCACCCGGTCGTGATATGGCCGGGGTGATCGAGGTGGCCGCCATGAATCAAAAGCTTTCGCATTTGGGACATGAGGCCGCAAAAGAATTTGACCAGCAAGTGATCCGAACCCTCCAGCGCCTGAAAACCCGCAAGGGTATAGGTGACCGCCCCGCACAGATGTAAACCGAATGTCAGCCCCCGCACTCATCCAGGAATTTGTCATTGGCAATGAATACGGCCTTCACGCAAGGCCGGCGGCTCTGTTTGTGCGCTGTGCTAATCAGTTTTCCGCCGAAGTGGCGGTGGTAAAAGATGGCATGGAGGTTTCCGGCAAAAGCATCATGGGGCTTTTGACGATAGAAGGGCATCAGGGCTCGGTCATTGAGCTGCGGATTCAGGGAGAGGATGCCGAGGCGGCTATGGCTGCGCTGACGGAACTCATTGAGTCGAATTTTGGGGAATAGAAGAAGAGGTCAGAGGGTAGAGGGCAGAAGTCAGGGGAAATACAAAAATAGAAAGCTTGGATTATGAATGCGATAAAATATAGAGACGTAGAGAACTTAGTAGACCTGATAAGATTTTTATCATGACCAACTCAACCACCATCAACCCCATCCCCGCCTTCCACGTGATGACCAAGCCGGTGGGACCGATCTGCAATCTGAATTGCACCTACTGCTTTTATCTGGAAAAAGAGAAGTTGTTCGGGGAGACGGAGCAGTTCCGGATGTCCGATGAGGTGCTGGAGGCCTACATCCGTCAGTATATTGAACAGCAGGATGTGCC
This sequence comes from PVC group bacterium, assembly GCA_003565035.1. GTDB lineage: Bacteria > Verrucomicrobiota > Kiritimatiellia > SS1-B-03-39 > UBA6053 > PXAS01. The sequence goes on from PXDP01000236.1 coordinate 4,800, forward strand.
CGAGGTTTCTTTCGCCTGGCAGGGCGGGGAACCGACCCTGCTCGGGGTGGATTACTTCAAAAAGATCACCACCCTGCAGTGGAAATACGCGAATGGAAAGAAAGTCACCAACGCGATTCAGACCAACGGAACCCTGCTGAACGACAAATGGGGGGCCTTTCTGGCCGAGCACAATTTTCTGGTGGGGTTGAGTATTGACGGGCCGCCGGATCTGCATGACGGTTACCGGGTGGACAAGCGCGACCGGCCGTCCAGTGAGCGGGTCCTTCATGGACTGGAAATTCTCAAAAAACACAAGGTGGAGTTCAACACTCTGACGGTGGTGCACCGCAAAAACAGTCAGGAACCGGAACGGGTCTACCAATACCTCAAGGAAATCGGCTCGGGATACATTCAGTTTATCCCCCTGGTGGAACGGGATGCGGATTCGGTGGCGAAAAATCTGGGACTGGACCTGAGCCTGCCGCCGGATTTGCAGAGGGTGGAGCGCAACCGAATGGTGACCGACTGGAGTGTGCTGCCGGAGGACTACGGCGAATTTCTGGTGAAAATTTACAATGCCTGGGTGCGGCAGGATGTGGGAAAGACCTTTGTGCAGTTTTTTGATGTGGCCCTGGGGAACTGGATGGGGATGAGCGGGGCGCTTTGCGTGTTCAGCCCCACCTGCGGCACCGCCATGGCCCTGGAGCACAACGGGGATTTATTTTCCTGCGATCATTACGTGTATCCCAAATACAAGCTCGGAAACATCATGAATTCGAGCATCCGCGAGATGGTGGAGAGCAAAGAGCAGCGCAAATTCGGGCAGGACAAGCTCACGAAGCTGCCAAAATTCTGCCGGGACTGTTCGGTGCGCTTTGCCTGCCATGGCGAATGCCCCAAGCACCGTTTTCTCAAAACCCCGCAGGGCGAACCCGGCCTGAATTATCTGTGTGCGGGCTACAAACGCATATTCAAACACATGCAGCCCACCATGGAGATTATGACGCAGTTGCTGCGCTCCGGACGCCCGGCGGCGGAAATCATGCGGATCGTGGCCGAGAAGCCGGGGCTGGCTCCGACCCAGCCTCCAAAGCGCAATGCGCCCTGTCCCTGTGACAGTGGACGGAAGTACGCGCAGTGCTGCGGAAAGAAGTAATTTGTCAATTTCCTCGATTTTGGTTTGAACTTTCCCCCAAAATCTGGGTACGTTGTTGTTTATGACATCCTTTCGCGATAGAAAACCTTTGTTTCATGCCGAATCCCGTGCTCTCCGCCGCGGGTTTACGCTGATAGAGCTGCTGATCACCATGGCGGTGATTATCATCGTGTCCGGTTTTGTGATGACCGCCGTGGGCGGCAATGACGGCACCAATGAGTTAAATTCCGCTATCAGCCGCGCGGACGGTGTGTTTTCGCTGGCACGCTCCGCCGCCATCAGCCGCAAGACCCCGGTGCGGGTGCTTGTATGTAATGATGCGAGTTTAGGCGGGCCAAATGGACCCTTTTTACGTTTTTTAACCATTTACTTTTTTGATCAGGAGTCAGAGCAGTGGCAGCCATTTATGGAAGGTGAATTTTTACCCCAGGGAATTTTTGTGGATGTGGCTTCAATTCAATCAGGAGATGGTGCCCGTTCATGGAATATCACCAGCACGGAGGTCATCAACCATCAGGCCATCAGTTCAAATGCACCGTTGATTGGCGGAACAGGCGGCAATTGGCTGGTGTACGAGTTTCACGCAAACGGGACGGCCAGGGACCCGATGTCACGGTTTGTCGTCGGGCGTTCGATCCAGGCCCAACCCTTCAATGTGGTGCCTAATCAATATATGCGGGCCGGATTTGTCTTGTTCCGCAGTGGCAAAGTCGTCCATTTCCAAAGCCCCGAACACTTGCTGGGAGCGCTCCAACCATGATGCAAATTTCAACCTCCACCCACCGTCGCGCGGGCTTTACCCTGGCGGAGATCCTGCTGGCGATGCTGGTGTTTGCCATCGCCATCACCACTATTTTGGCCCTGCTGGCCCGCTCCATCGAAACCGTGGACGAAATTGTCCTCAAAGACGAGGCTATGCGCCTGAGCAGCGCGGTGGAACGGGAGTTGTCACGGATTCCCTTTAATGATTTGTTTCCACAGGTTAGGCAGGCCACCTTTGCCAACCCTTTGGAGTTGAATGTTTTCCATTATCGTGCTGAATACGATGAAAATCGTACTCCGCACCCTGACCGGACCGACGCAGATGCATTAATCCTGCCTTTTGTCACATTTCGTGCATCACCACAAACTGAACCATTTACTCAGGAAACTGCATTTGGTGCGCGTGATGGACGATTTTTCAGAGTTTTGTTAAGTGTTTCTCCCACCAATCCTATACAGGGTGATCTTTCTGCAATTGATCCGGATGATTATGAGTCCGCAGCCATCGTTCTGTATGCGAGGTTTATTCCATTAGGAGCACCGGGGATTAATACCCCTGCGACACCCCGGGTCATTTACTCCTATAACTTTGCGGTGAGACGATGAAAACAATGCATAACGTTTCTACAGTTCGTTCGAGCCGTCAAGGTTTTACCCTGATGGAAGTACTCGTCAGTTCCGCGCTGACGGTGGTGATTCTCACCATGCTGTTCACGGTGCTGATCGGAGCGATGAACGCCTGGCAGACCGGCACCAACCGACTGCAGGGCAACGCGGATGCCCGCATGGCCCTGGACAGCATAGCCCAGGATTTACAGAGCATGGTCGTTCGGCAGACGACCCTTGGAACGCTTGGTCAGGAATGGTTGTACGCAAACACAGTTCAAACTCCGAATGCCCCCGCCGGGCATGAATCAACCTGGCTGACGTTTTTCTCGCCTTCTCTGGACCGGCAGCCCGGCCAGCAGGGCGACATTGTGGCTGTCAGCTACCGGGTCGGGTATCAGGATGCCCTCTCCGAGACAGATGAACCCAGGTTTCGAATTTTCGGACTCTACAAACACATGATGGACACTCGAAACACGTTTATTCATGCGCTGGGGCGGGAAGACACTCGGGAGGGGTTCTGGTTAGGAAATATTACGTTGGATACTAACCCCTTCTCACCAGGTACGGTGAATTCGCTGGACCGCCGCAGTCTCCTGATTCCGAATGTGGTGGATTTTACAGTGAACTGGATCGTTTCCAGCGATGACACTTTGGGCGATCTTCCCAGTGGCCTAGATGTGATTCGTATTAATAACAGCTTCCGCGCAGGGACAGGAACCCCTGGAACTGAATACCCAGGCACCCGTCTGGATGCGGCCGACATCTCTCTAACGATCCTGACCGAAGAAGGAATGCGGATGGTACAGACCTTTGCACGGGCTGGGACGTTGGCTCAAAACCTCAACCGCGTCATCCGCGAGCATGGCCGGGTGTACACGAAACGGGTGAAAATCGAGTATTAAGCGCTGTAAACGTTTAATCGGACATGGTTTGTCTTTTTTCTTTCACGCAGGCTTGTCAAAGCCTGCGTTTTTCATTATTCGCCTTACATACTCAAAAGTTTTATATCGCACCTCATTTTTTGTTGCCCCGGAATTGATTCACTATGAGCGAAACCACTTTACCCCGAAAACCCCTGATTGAGGCTGAAAACCTGGAGCGGGCCTATGCCTCCGGCGAAGAGGTGGTGTATGCGATCAAGGATGTGACGCTGAACATTTATCCGGGTGAATATCTTTCGCTGATGGGACCCTCCGGTTCCGGCAAGAGTACCTTTTTTAATATGGTGGGGGCGCTGGACATTCCCACCGGCGGGACAATTTCCATTGGCGGACGGGATTTGCGCAAACTCAAACCGCCGCAACTGGCGTATTTGCGCTGTGTGAATATCGGATACATTTTTCAGAACTACAACCTGATTGAGGTGGTCAGTGCCATGCGCAATGTCACCTTGCCGATGCGTTTCCGGGGCCTCACGGAGGCGGAGGCGCAGGAAAAAGCGGCGGTTCTCCTGGAGCAGGTGGGGCTGGGCCAGCGGATGCACCACCTGCCGGGCGAATTGTCGGGAGGCCAGCAGCAGCGCGTGGCCATTGCCCGGGCGCTGGCAAACGATCCGAGTCTGCTGCTGGCGGATGAGCCGACCGCGAACCTGGACAGCAAAACCGGATTGCAGATTGTGGAACTGCTGAGCCAGTTGAGTAAAGACCGCGGGGTGACCGTGGTTTCCGCCACCCATGACCACAACATGCTGGCCGTGAGTGACCGCGTGGTGTATCTCCGGGGGGGTGAAGTGGAGCGGGTTGTAAACCGTGAAGATTTGGACATTCAGGTGGGACATATCGAATGAAAAACGGAATGAAGTATGCACTGACGATTTTCCTGGGAGCCCTGCTGATTGCGGTCATCACGCCGCTGGTCCAGTTCAGTACCCTGAATATGACCAACCACGATTTGGAAACATCCGCCGCCTCGGGCTGGGTCTTCGGCCTGTTGTTTGCGTTTATGCTGGCGGCGGTCGCCATGCGTCTGATTACCCGGAAAGCCTGGCTGAACCGCGGCCAGGTTGTGGTGGTGTTCGCCATGCTGTCGGTTGCGGTTCCGGTGATGAATTTGGGTCTGATCCGTCCGCTGATTCTGATGCTGCGGGCGGTGCAGGTTCATTATGTGAATTTCGGGGTGGATACATACCGCCGGGCGTATCAGGAGCAGTCCCCGGACTGGTTTCCAGTGGTGCCGACCACCGAGGGTTTGGCGCATCACAAGGCGGACCGGCTGTTGCGTTTGCTGAATGACGAGGGGCTGGTTCGGCGGCGTCAGTCGGCCATGAACCGCTGGCTGCTGGAGATTCAGATCGAGGCCCGCCGGCTTGAGGCGGGAGAAGCCCCCCGCGAGGGGAGCGCTGCATCGCTGCTTGAAGAGCTGAATGCCCTGGGGCTGGTCGAAGTGGAGCGGGTGCGGCAGACCGTCGACCGGGATGAATCCCTGCAGTCGGTTGCCGCCGCCCTGGGCGTGGACGCGCCACTGCGCGAGCGTCTGGCCACGCTTCAGGCCGGCAGTATCGAAGCACTGGCCTGGCTGGAACCGCAGATTCTGGATTTGGACGAGCGTACCCTGTATTTTGTCCCCACCCTGCGGGCCACCTTTGACCGAGGCGTTGTGGGGCGCCTGTCACGCCTGGAAGACCAAATGGAGCCCTCGGCGCGCGCGGCACTGCTGGAGCAGGCCCGCGGGATCGATGACCGACTTTCGGACTTGCGCGGTCAGGTGATGCGGCTGGGGGACCGTGACCGTTCCGCTCTGCTGCGGCTGCGCCGCGAGGCGTATTTGGAATCGTTCAGGGCACTGAGCGATCCGGAGGTTGCCGCGCTCCGTACGGAATTTATCTTCCGGTCCCGGACTCAGGAACGCAGGACGATGTTCGGTCAGCGGGCGCATGGCGATGTCCCGGGCCATGATTTGTCCCCGCTGGAGGATTCCGTTTTCCGGACCAGTCAGGAAAAAGAGGATTTTTACACGCTGTCGTTCCGGCAACGGATCGGGTTTATCCGGGACCGGGTGTCCTGGAACATTTGGCTGACCCCGCTTCTGCGCTGGGGAAGCCTGTTTCTGGTGCTGTTTGTGTTTATGATGTGTCTGGCGGATTGGCTGCGCCGCAAATGGGTGGAGCGTGAAAATCTGGCCTTCCCGCTGGTGGAGGTGGCCGATTCACTGATCCGGCACGATTTTCGTCTGGAAACCGCAGAGGATCTGCTGCATCCGGAACGCCGCAAAGGTCTGTTTTCACCGGTGTTCTGGGCCGGATTTGCCCTGGGAATGCTGATCCTGGTGGTCGAAGGGATGGGCTATTACGGTCCGGGCAGTCCCAAGGTTATGGCCCTGGATGTGACCGAAAACCTGTTTGCCACCGGAGTGTTGCGGGAACTGAACAATCTGGTTTTTGTGCTCTCTCCGATCCTGGTGGGACTGTTCTTTCTGGTGAGTCTGGAGATCAGCTTCTCGGTTTGGGCGCTTTACCTGATCTACCGGATTACGTTTTTGGTTGTTGGGCTGAATGCCCAGGGGGCGATCCGCGATCCGAACCATGTGGGCTGGGCCTCCCGGGCGTTTCCCTTTGAACTGGAACAGCTTTTAGGTGCCGGCATCTGTTTTGGTCTGATTTTGCTCTATAAATCAGTGGAGCGGCGCGGCGGAAAACCGAAGCCGGACCCGGAGACCCGTCCGAAAGGCAATCCGTATCTTCCGGGACGGCTGACCCAAATTGGGTTGATTCTCATGCCGATTCTGGCCTGGCTGCTGATTCGCGATCTCGGGATGCGTCATACCGGCATGGCCCTTATTTTTGGTGTGGTGGTGCTGCTGCTGGTCATCAGTTCCGCGCGAATGCGGGCGGAGACCGGTCTTCCCATGCAGCATGTCGCGTACGACTTTACCCGTTTGCCCATGGTGTTGGGGATGTCGGGGGCGATGGGCGTGAAATCGTTCCTGAATTATTTTGCCCTGGCCTTTTTGCCCGTGACGCTCCTGTTCCGGCTGTTGCCTCAGCAGCTTGAGAATTTGGAGCTGGCCCGGCGCCATCAGGTGAAAGGGACGCTGATTGCCGTCGCCTCGCTGGTGGCCTTCATCACCGCCATCGGCACGGGCATGTTCAGCCTGCTGATTCTTTCGCACTGGATGGGCGGCGATGCTCTGGGGGTCGCCGCGCCGAATCAGGGTCCGGATATGACCGGGGTGATGTCCTACCCGCTCTGGGTGTCGCACTTCCTCGGGGAAGAAGGGCTGGACACCTTCACCCGGCCGCACGGCATGCGCCTGCTGTTTGTGGGGGTTGGGGCGGCGATTTTCGCGGTGCTCTCGGTTTTGCGCAGCCGGGTGCTGAAATTCCCGTTTCACCCGCTCGGATATCTGCTGTTTCTGTTCAGTGTGTACCATGTCTGGATCAGTCCCTATCACAAAGGGATCGCCGGAGCGGATCTTGGCGGAGCCTCCTGGCTCTGGGGAAGCGCGTTTGTGGCCTGGGGCCTGAAAAGCCTCATCATCAAATACGGCGGCATGAACACCTACCGGAGCGCGAAGCCTGGCTTCATTGGTTTGATTGTCGGTGCTCTGGTGGCCGTGTTCCTGATCAATTTGGTGGATTTGTCTGTTTCCATTCGCGCTACAAATCCGGCGTTTGAACCCACAGATACGCAGAAGATGTTTATCGACAATCCCGCATTCACCCCCCGCGTGTATTAATGGAAGTGATCTGAAGATATGAAGAATCGTATTCGGAATCTGTTTGTTTTTCTCTCGCTGCTCTCCGGCGGATTTTCTGCGGGCGTGGCACTGGCGGGTCAGCAGGGGGATGTGGCGGCGCGCCGGAGCCGGGAGGAGCGGCGGGAGCTTTTGTCGATGCCGTTTATGGCGGGCGGTTCGCTTCAGGGGCTTGCGGAGAAGATTGCCCCGGACGCGCTTGAGGGGGATGTACGGGAGATTTTTTCGTTTGCGCCGCTGTCTTTGAGTCTGCGGGATCCGGAAGGTCCCTCGGTGCATGACTGGCTGGAGGAGCGTCTGGAGGGTGTTCCCGGGCTGGAATGGCTGGGGGAACTGAAAGAACCGGTACCGGTTCCGGTGTCGCTGGAGGCCGCCCGTACTCTGGGGCGGCGGCAGCGGACAGATACCGAAATCCGTGTGGGCGATGAACGCTTTGATGTGGACGCCTTCTGGCCGGCGGGGGCTCTGTCCACCCTGGCCCCGGAAGAGGGGCTGGAGGGACGGCTGGTGTATGTGCGAGACGGGGAATGGGCCCATTTGGAGGGGCTGGACCCGCGGGACGCTTTGGTGATCATGAATTTCAAAGGCGGCCGGAACTGGAATTTACTGACCGACCTGGGTGCCAAAGCCGTCATTGTCGTGGAGGACCCCTTTGTCAGCCGTCCGCTGGCGGAACGCTTTTTCTCCAGCACCCCGTTGCCATTTCCCCGCTATTTTGTGGACGCGGAGACCGGTCGGGCCCTGATTGCCCGGGCGGAGCGTATGGTCGATACCGAAGCGGGCCGTGAGCGCGTGGAGGGCGAAACGGCGGAAATTCACGGGGGCAACTGGATCGAAAATCGAATGGCCCGCAGTCTGTTTGCCTGGCTTCCTCCCCATGAATACAAAGAACTGACGATCCGTGATTCGGATTTGTTGGACCGCATTGCGGCGCAATTCGGTATGGAAAGCGGGGATATTCTGCGGGAAAACGAGTTGTCTTCGCCGGTTTTACAGTCCGGACAGGTCTTGAGGATCCCCGGGAGACTGGAAACCTACACGGTGGGTTCCAGAGATCTTCTGGATCGTTTGCTGCGCGAGCTTCAGGTGAGTGAGGCGGAACTGACAGAGGCCGGCGGTTCGTTTGATCCCACCCTGCCTCCCGGAACAACCCTGCGCATTCCCCCCATGCAGAATCCGATGGTTGTCCTGGTGCGCCTGGAGGCGGTAAGTGCCCTGCCGGGGCTTCCCCACGGTGCCCATGCGGCCATGAACATCGCGGTGGCCACCCGTTTTCTGGAGATGGCGGGCGGGATGCCCGAGGGTGCGCGTCGTCGCGGCGTGCTCGTTGGCTTTTTGGAAGGTGAGGTGCACGGAGGCCGGGCGACCCGCCGCCTGCTGGAAACCTTTCTGATTGAAAACGACCTCCTGCAGCCGGCGGCGGTGACCGCGACCCAGACCGCAGACGAGGGAGAACTTTATGCGCAGTATGTCGAAATCGAATCCTGGCTGGAGGATGCCACCAATGTGCCGTCACAGGCGGCGGCCAACTGGTTTGCGGATGAATGGCTGGGATCGGCACTGAATCAGTACCGGGTGCAGTTGGCGGAACGTCGCGTGGAGGCCATCCGGCTTGGGCTCAATCTGCCGGAACGCGAAGCGGAATTTTTGGAAATCCGCTTGCGGATGCAGGACAAAATTGCCGAAGTGGTCGAGGTGCGGCAGGCCACACTGGAGAACCGGAATCTCAGCGGAATTCAGCGGGTGTCCGGTTTTCTGGATTCGCTGGACCCGTTCGCCGAGGCGGAGGAGGGGGATCCGCGGCTGAGCCGAGACGAGCTGGTGGACCTTTTCCGGGCCGAGGTCCGGGAAGAGCGTGAGATGCGGACGCTTCTGGAACAAAATCAGGTGACGATGCACGCGGTGATTGACCGGCTGCGGCCTGCCGGTGAGTCGATTCCGCTGGACATGCCCCGGCAGGGCTGGTGGCTGGACCTTTCCAGCGGCAGTCCGCATCTGGAAATCGGTCCCGCCACAAATTACCGGGATCTTGTCGGACCCAGCGCCGCAACCCGCCGCAGCATGGTGGAGCGGTTTGACCGGGTGCAGGCCTTCGCAAGCCTCCAGGCGGGCTGGCGGGAATCCTGGCCGTTTATCGGCAATGATGTGCAGGCAGTTTTTCCGCTGCTGAATCTGCCGGCCCCGCCCTCCTACACCGAAATGTGGGCGGCTTTGGGTGTGAGTGTGTTGCCCCTTCGGGCTGCGAATGACAGCCGGAATTTTGTGGATACCCATTTGGACACTCCGGATCACATGAATTCTGAGGCTCTATCCACGCTGGCGCGCGGGAGTCTGCTGCTCTTCCGGCTTGGCCTGGAGAGCGCCCGGGACG
>PXDP01000195.1 GCA_003565035.1 PVC group bacterium
AGATACTCAGCGACCCGAATGCCATGTTAATGGAGGGGAGTCAATATACCCTCACCGTGCAGGTGGGTAACTCCGGCGACTTCGATTTTGAGGGCTACCGCATCCAGTTACTCGCCGACGGTGTGGTGCTGGCTGAGGACGCCAATACAGTAAGCCCCGCCAGCGGGACCTTCGAGCTGGCGACGGTCATTTACAGCTACGATGAGGCCGAGCACGCCGCTCTGCTGGGCGAGCCACTTGAAATTCGTTTGTTGAGCACAGCCAACGCCAGCGGCGAAACGAACTTCGACGACGTTCAACTCAGCGTCACGTTTGTGGACCCCATCGCCGCAACGGGCGGCCCCTACACGGTCTTTGATCCGGGTAGCTTGCAACTCGATGCCAGCGCTTCGGTTCCATCTGGCGTAGAGACGATTGTGAGCTACGAATGGGATCTGACCAACGATGGCAATTTCGACGACGCGACTGGCGTGATGCCGGATGCGATCAGCTTCGAGGACCTGCAAAATGACTTTGGTATGGTGATCGGCGAGAATACGATCCAACTGCGCGTGACGGATTCCGACTCTAAGTCGGCAACGGCCAGCACCATCGTTCGATTGGTTCAGCCTGAGGTGACGGCCGGATACGGATTCTATGTCAACGCCCAACAGGCCAGCGACACCGACGAATTCTGGAACGATCTCGTTGATGGCAACCCCTGGGGCTTGGGCCTGCGGCTGGACAAATCCACGGCAAACACTGTGACCCGTGAAATGATCGTCCCTCCGACTACGGGACTGAGCCACGCATTCCAGTTCCCAGGAGGACTGACTGGCAACATCGGCGGTGCGCTGGCGGTCACCACAAACTCGACCAGCACCGACACCTTCGGTGGTGACGGCAGACGGAACCAACCCATCTCGATCGAGATCTGGTTCAAGCCGGATGAACTGGATCCCGAGCCGAGCAATTGACAGATCCTGTTCGAAGACGGCGGCGGCACCGGTCTCGGGCTCTTCCTCGATGACAACGAATTGCGGACGAGAAAAGCACCCGGTGGCGGCAACGTCGCCTATAACCTGCTCGACGATCCGCTCGACTTGCTCTCTGGCCCTGCCACGGACGAATTCATCCAAGTCGTGTTTACCTACGACACCGGTGCAGGCGAACTCCAACTCTTCGTCAACGGCACCTTTATCGGCGCGGATAATCCCGGGGGCGGTGACTGGTCCGGCGGTGACGCAGCGGCCTTCGCCACCCGCGGCGGCAACAACACCGGCGGTGTTGGCAACGGACAAGCCAACACCGAATCCTTCGCAGGCCAGATCGCGCTGATACGGATGTATTCGGAGATGATCCTCAGCGAAGAGGAGGTGGAGATGAACTACTTCGCAACGATTGCCCCTGACACCAGTCTTCCAGTAATCACTACCTTTGCTCCCACGAGTGGTGCCACGGGTGTGAATCCGGGTATCTCCCAGCTCACGGCTACCTTCGACAAAACGATCCAACTGACTGGCGATGGATCGGTGACCATCAAAAACCTGACTGCCGATACCGATCAGGTAATCGATCTTCCCGACGCCTCCGTAGCCATCGAAGCCGAGCAACTCATCATCACACTTGCGTCAGACTTGGACTTCAACAGCCAGTATGCCGTGCATATCAGCAGCGACGCGCTCGAAGATTTTTCAGGAAATGCGTTTCCGGGGATTGATGATGACAGCACATGGGCCTTCACCACCATTGAGGAGAACTTTACCCCGCCAGTCATCGTCGAACAATCGCCCGCGCACCAATCGACGGGGGCGCTGGTGGTCGTGACGCTTTCCGCTACCTTCGATCAGCCGCTGCTGCGCGGCACGGGCGACATTGTTATCGTGGACCTCGACGACGACTCGACCACGCAAACGATTTCCGTCGAGGACGAATCGCTGGTCACGATCACGGATAATGTGGTGACATTCAGTCCAGCCGCACCGCTTGCCACTGCGACAGAATACGCTGTGCTCATCGCCGACACCGCGCTGCGCAACTTCAGCGATGTGGCTTTTGGCGGCATCGATGATGAGAGCACCTGGACTTTCCGCACCGTGAACATGAGCAGCCAGCTCGGAATACTCGATTTGACTGCTAATAACGGCATCAATCCTGGCACCGGCGAGCCCTGGCAGGTCGCAGACAGGTATCACCTGGTCTATATTACGACTGACACGACAACCGCCGAGTCAACCGACATTGCCGATTACAACGCATTCGTTCAGGCGGATGCGAACAACCAGAACGTTACCGGAAGCAGCGGTAGCGTTAACCTGGGTGTTGTCTCGTGGTTCGCATTGGCTTCGACGGGCAGCGTCAACGCCATCGACAATGCCATTATCATGGGGCCGACATACACCATATACCATACTCTGAATCCGGGCACCAGCCCCACCGGCAGTGGTTTTCTGGTTGAAGACACCGCAGCCTTTTGGAGTCTAAACCAGTTTCCCGGGACAGGTGCCAATTCAGGAAATCCCTTGTCGGACCTCAATGGCGATAACAAAAACGTCTTTACCGGCACTACCGGCGGAGGAGTGGCAAGCAGCGCGTTGGGTGAAGGCAGCAGCTCCCGCAGGCACTGGTCGGGATGGCGAAACTGGGTAACGCCATTCAATACGGAACCCAATGAGGACGAGCTGTTTATGGTCGCGATTTCACAATCCCTCTTCGTGATCGACCTGGACGACGATGTCCCGCCGGAATTCGTCTCCATCGCCGACGATGTCGAAGGCGGACCGGTGGAAATGGATGACGAGCCGGTGATCACCTACACCGTTACCTTCAGCGAGGCGATGCTGCCCTCGACGGTGGATGCCTCGGACTTCGGTAACGCTGGCACTGCGGGCTTCACCATCGACAGCATCGCCCAGCAGGAAGACCCGGCGGTGTTCCTGGTTACCGTCAGGCCGACCGGTGAGGGCACGCTCCAGCTCCAAATCAACGCGTCTGCGGTGCTCACCGATCTCAACGGGAACCCGCTGGATACCAGCGTGGCCATCCCGGACGACACTATCATTGAGGTGCTGCCCGCGACTGCGACCGGCTACGGCGTATGGGCGGATTCGTTCCCCGGCCTGATCGATACCGATCCAGCGCTGGACTTCGACGGCGGCGGTCTCTCGACGGGACTCGAATGGGTGCTCGGCGGCGATCCGACCGATCCCTCGGACGATGTCAATATCGTGCCGACTATCGACAACACCAGCGACGCTGAGGGCAACCTGCTCTTCATCTTCCGTCGCAATATCGACGCTTATGAGGACGAAAACACCACCATTGAGGTGCAATATGGCAGTGA
>PXDP01000378.1 GCA_003565035.1 PVC group bacterium
CTCCGTTTCCGCCCGGATGCCTCTGCCCTCATTCCCGAGAACGAGGATTCCCTCCTCCGGCATCCCGGAACAGTACACATTCTCCCCGTCCAGAAACGCTCCGGCGGAAACGAATCCCTTCGGCAATTCCCTCAAGAACGTTGCCAACTCCGCAATCACCACCGGCACCCGGAAAATGGACCCCATGCTGGCCTGCACCCCTTTGGGGTTGAAGCGGTCCACACAATCCGGCGAACACACGATCCCCTCCAGCCCAAACCAGTCCGCCAGACGCAGCAGCGTGCCGAAGTTCCCCGGGTCCTGAATGCCGTCCAACCCCAGCCAGCGGCCCTTTCCTGTCCACCGCGCCGGCTCGGCGGGCATCCTTACCACCGCCAGCACTGACTGCGGAGTGTCCAGCGCCGAAAGACGGTCCAGTTCGGCCGCCCCCACCCGCTCCACCGGACAGGAAACTGCGGCCGGCACCGGCCAGTCCTCCGTCGCCACCAGTTGTTCCACCTCAAAATCAGACTGCAGTAAATCCGCGACGCTTTTCACACCCTCCACAAGAAAGCACCCCGACGCAGTCCGTCCCTTTTTTCGATGCATCCCCACAATCCGTTTCCGTTCCGCATGGGTAATCATCGCCGAACCGCTTCCCGCTTCACTCCGGATTAAACCAGCTTTTCAGAAACACCCCGTCCTTCTGGATGCACTTCCCGTCCACATACAATTCACCGCCCTTCCGCAAATCCTTGATCATGTCCCAGTGCAGCCCCGACTTGTTTTTTCCGCCGGTTTCCGGATACGAGGCCCCCAGGGCCAGATGCACGGTTCCCCCGATTTTCTCATCAAACAGAATGTTTTTGATGAAGCGCTGAATTTTGAAATTCGTGCCGATTCCCAGTTCACCCAGCCGCCGCGCGCCCGGATCCATGTCCAGCATTCTCAACAGAAAATCCTCGTTTTTAGAGGCGCTCGCCTCCACCACTTCTCCGTCTTTGAACACCAGACGGATCCCGTCGATCTCCCGCCCCTGATTCACCACCGGAAAGTCATAGGCGATCTCCCCCTCCGCCGACGATTCCACCGGCCCTGTGAACACCTCACCGCTGGGCATATTGTGCACACCCGGAGAATTAATAAAGGTCCGACCGCCAATGTTGAGGGTCAGATCTGTGCCCGGTCCCACAATCCGAACGGTTTCCGCCCCCTCCAGTTTGCGGATCAGCTTATCCTGCTTTTTCCGCAACGCGTTCCAGGCCTTCACCGGATCCTCTTCATCCGAAAAGGTGGCCGCGTAGACAAAATCCTCGAAGTCCCGCAGGGACATTTCCGCATCCTGCGCATAGGCCTCCGTCGGAAACAGGGTCAGGGTCCATTTTTTCTTCAGCAACTGATCTTTCAGCGGACGGGAGGCTTTCGCCATACGCGCCTGCAATTCCGGCTCCACCGAGGTCATCGCCCGGGTGTTGCGGCTGGAATAGATGTACGCGGTGCCCGCCAGGGTTTTCACCAGCGCTTTTTCCGCCGGACTGACTTCATCCAAATGATGATCCTGCCCGCAGCGGAACACTGCGTCCGCCGATCCGTCGGGAACAATGCGCACCAGAGGCCAGGCGCCTTTGCGCAACAGTTCCTCATTCAAAGCCTCAATCAGCGGCTCGGCCGCCGTGGTGCCATTGATCGCAAACACCTCTTTGGACTGCGCCGAAAGACAGTATCCGGCCATCGTCCGTGCCAAATTGCGGATACGGCCGTCCATCAGGCCTCCAGCGCATCAGCGAGGTGACAGGGAGATGTCGCGGCTTCGATGATCTGTTCGGCGATTTTGGCCCGCTCCCGGCGCTCCGCCGTATTGGTCTGGGCCAGCGCTTCAATATCCAAAAGCCCCACATATTCGATATCCGCGCGGTTCCGGACCTCCTCCGCGCAATCCGGCGGTTCGCCCAGATCCACAATCAGCCGCCCCTCCGCACGAGCCGGCACATGCCCGGAAAAAATCAGCGGATGCGGCGCGGCGGTTGCACTGACAATCACCCGGGCGTCCCGCAGCATCGGAGCCAGTTCATCCAGTCCCGAAGAAAACCCGCCCACCTCCATCGCCAGTTTCATGGCGTTTTCCGGACAGCGAGAACTCACATGCACCGGGAGTTTAGAGCGTTTGCCCAGATACCGGGCCACCCCTTTGGCCAGCGACCCCGATCCCACAATCGTCACCGTTGCATCCTCCGGCACCGAAGCCATGATTTTCCGGGCGGTCAGCGCCGCCAGGCCGGTCACATTCTGATCGATGCCGCTTTCGCGCCGGGCCTTGCGGGCCAAAGCCAGGGCATCCTGAAACAGCCGGTCCAGCTTGGGGTCGTCTTTGCCAAAGCGGACCGTAAACTCCTTATAGGCCTGACGCACCTGCCCGAGAATCTCCAGCTCCCCCAGAATCCGGCTTTCCAGCCCCGCCGCAATCCGGGCCAGACGCCGGACCATCTGCCGCTCACAGGAGGCGCGGCACTCCAGAACGCCCTGATCGGAGGCGAATTCCTCCGTAAGCCCCACACGGCCAAAGGTTTCCAGCCGCTGACAGGTGTTGAGCACCAGCACGGGTTGAGCGCAGTCCATCCGCAGGCGGCGCGCGGTTTCTTCGCGCAGGGCCGGTTCCGGAATACGAATGTCACAAGCTATAAGAGAGGCAACCATGGATATTGTTAAATAATCAACGAATTCAAAAACGGCAAGCAGATTGTCCCGGATTTTCAGGGAAGAGGGGATGTGCCCCGGATATAGGGATCCAACGGATAGCTTCGCCGGACAACGGATGTTAGAGAAACCAGCCGTACCCCTAATCCTGCAGCTGGCCTTTCTGACTTGATTCCAACCTGAAATTAGACACGGTCCCCCCATGAGTTCTCCTTCCCCGACAAACGGATTTCCCGGCAAACGCCCCGATCCCAACGAAATCCTCAATCCGGTCGACCTCAATGCCCGCTCCGGAAAAAACGTCCGCAACGCCAAAGGTGTCACCTGGATGCTGCTGACCGGTCTGCTCATCTGGTCCTTTTTTGTGTATCGGCATTTCACGCAAGCACGCCGGACCGAAACCACGCCGCAGGCGGCCGAAGCACCGGAGATGCCCCCCGAGCCCACACCGGATCCCACGCCCGATCCCGAACCAACGCCCCCGCCGGAACCCACCCCGACGCCCGTCCCCACGCCAGTTCCCACCCCCACACCGATCCCCACACCAACACCGGCGCCCACGCCCGTCCCCACCCCGACGCCACGGCCCACGCCCGTCCCCACCCCGGTTCCGCCGCCCACACCC
>PXDP01000154.1 GCA_003565035.1 PVC group bacterium
CTACTACCTGTAGGGGTATATTTTTTTCTCTGATTTCTGCATCTTAACAGCTTGTTTCTTGCAGAGCAATTGCGTTAAGAAGACAGAACGCAAGTCACAACAGAAGGGAGACAGCCTGTTAATAACTTGTGTATAATCCTGTAACTGATTGAAATCACGAAGAAACGCATACGAAATATGGAAGAGAGGACAACAGCCCCCCAACTGAGCGGTGATCCTGCCACCGCGGCACTCTGGTCACAGATGTGCACGATCCTGCGGGAATCCCTATCCGAGGAACTCTTCGACCGCTGGATCGCCGGCATCGTTCCCGGGGAGCGGACCAAGGAACTGTTTCATCTGCGGGTCGCCAATGATTTCTACTCGACCTGGCTTGAAGAAAACTACGTCCCCATGATAGGTGATGCCTATCGCGCGATCACCGGCGAGGCCATTCAATTCAAATTAATTGTCGATCAGCACCTGGCCGCCGAAAAATCGGGCGAAAAAGCCCGGGCCAAAGCAACGGCGGAACCGTCCCCTGCCCCACCCGCTCCCGAACCCGCCCGCAAGCCCGGCCCCGCCTCCATCCGTCAAAGCAGTTCTTCGGACCGGTTTTCGCTCAACCCCCGCTATGTCTTTGAGACCTTTGTGGTGGGGTCCTCCAACGATTTTGCCCACGCCGCCGCCATGGCGGTGGCCCAAACCCCGGCAAAAGCCTACAACCCTCTCTTCCTGTATGGCGGCGTTGGACTTGGCAAAACCCATTTGATGCAGGCCATCGGCAACTTCGCAACCTCCGCCAACGCGGCCTGCAAGGTCTGCTACTTGTCGTGCGAATCGTTCGTCAACGAATACATCGACGCCCTGCAAAACAGCAAACTGCCCCAGTTCCGCAAACGCTTCCGCAGTGCCGACATCCTCTTAATCGACGATATTCAGTTTCTGGCCGGCAAAGAACGGCTCCAGGAGGAATTTTTCCATACCTTCAACGCCCTTTTTGACGGTCACAAGCAAATTGTGCTGACCTGTGACCGGCCGGCCACCGAAATCCCCGGCCTGGAGCGCCGTCTGGTCTCCCGCTTCGAGTGGGGCCTGGTCACCGAAATCGATGTCCCCGAATTTGAAACCCGCATGGCGATTCTCCGCAAAAAAGCGGAGCTGATGGACTCACCGGTGAGCGACAACGTGATCCGCTTCATTGCCGAACGCATTGCCGCGAATGTCCGCCGCCTCGAAGGTGCCCTGGTGCGGGCCGCATCGTACGCCTCCCTGACCAACCGGGATCTTGACCCCGAAAAACTGGAATATCTGCTGCGGGACTGCCTGGACGACGAAGCACCGGCCCTGCTGACCATGGAGCGTATTCAGCGCGCCGTGGCGGAACACTTCGACATCCGCTTCAGCGATATTCTCAGCCGTAAACGTCCCGCCAACATCGCCCTGCCCCGTCAGGTCGCCATGTCTCTCTGCCGCGAGCTGACCAGTCATTCCCTCCCGGCCATCGGCGAAGCCTTCGGAAAAAACCACGCCACCGTGCTGCACGCCTGCCGCCAGATCGGCCAGCTGGAAGCGTCGGATCCCGGCCTCCGGCAAAGTCTGACCACCCTTCGCGCCTCGCTGGCCCGCCCCGGCAATTGACGATTGTGGAGGGCCCAGACCCGCCCGTGCGCCGCCTCGCGGGCCTTTCCGACTGAATTCCCTCTGAAACCGTCATTTTTACATTGTAAGTTCCTCCTTTTTTCTCATAAAGAGAGACAAACAAATCCCTTCAACCCCAGGAACTTTGATCTATGAAACTGACCGCCAACCGAGACGCCCTTCTGGAGGCTTTGACCCAGGTTCAATCCGTGGTGAGCACCAAGAGCACGATTCCCGTGCTGGCCAACGTTCTTTTGAGAGCGGATGAGGGAAAACTGCGGCTGATCACCACAGACCTTGAAGTCTCGGTTCGCACAGAAGTTCCCGCCGAGGTCGTCACCCCCGGTGAAACCACCCTGCCCGCCAAGCGTTTCTTTTCCGTGATCCGCGAACTCCCCCCCCATGCGGTGGAAATTGAAATCGACGAGAAAAACACTGCGTCTATCCGCTGTGGCACCGCTTTTTTCAAAATTATGGGTCTGTCCTCCGAAGATTTCCCGGATGTGCCCGAGCCGGAAAGCGAGAATGTGTTCACCCTGGACCAGGGTACACTCAAACATATGCTCAAATGTGTGCAGTATGCCACCTCGGTGGATGAAACCCGCTATGTGCTCAACGGCATTTATTTCTCCTTCCAGGAGCAAAAGCTCTCCGTGGTCGCGACCGACGGACGGCGGCTGGCCCTCTGCGAACGGGAAATCGAATTTCCCGCCGGCCAGGAACTCGATTTTGTGGTTCCCTCCAAAACCATCAACGAGCTGCTTCGCAATCTCGACAGCGAAGGTCAGGTCGTCATTACCGCGGCCGGCAATCAGATTGTCTTTGATGTGGCTGAGCTGCACATCACCTCCAAGCTCATCGACGGAACCTTCCCGAATTACCGTCAGGTGATTCCCGCCGCCTGTGAAGAGCGCATTGCCTTCGAACGCGAATCCCTCCTCACCGCCGTGCGCCGCGTGGCACTCGTCACCAACGAGCAGTCCAATTCCATCAAGCTCTCCTTCCAGGAAAACAAAGTGGAAATCATCAGCTCCACCCCCGATGTCGGTGAGGCCCGCGAGGAAGTACCCGTGAAATACTCCGGCAAAGTCATGAACATTGCCTACAACCCCGAATTCCTCATGGCCCCCCTCCGTATTCTGCACACCGATGAGGTGTACCTGGAGCTGATCGACGAACTCAGTCCCGGGGTCATGAAATCCGGCAGCGAATTCCTTTACGTCATCATGCCCATGCGCATGCAGTAAAACCAAAAATTACGGAAGACATCCGGAGGCGCCGCATCCTGCGGCGGGCCTTTTGCGGAGAGAGTTCAGGAGAAAAGAGAACCACCGATATCACCGATGAAACACCGATTGGCGTTGAGGCAGGGGAAGAACGACATATGAAAATTCCGTTTTTCTGTGCTTAATTATGCAAAACAATCACTCAATTCCTTTTAGAAAGATTGCAGTCACATCTGTGATTTTTGTAACAACGGATCGCTGCGCCGGACAACGGATGATGACGGCTATTTTAAAAGAAAGAGACCGCGAATAGCAGAGCCGTCCCGCGAATGGTGAGGAATGGTGAGGGATGGTGAGGGGAAGACGTTCCAACGGATCGCTGCGCCGGACAACGGATGGAAGAAGAAATAAAGCCAACGGATCGCTTCGCCGGACAACGGATGGAA
>PXDP01000193.1 GCA_003565035.1 PVC group bacterium
ATTTCAGTACGGTTCCCGCTCCGATTTCGACTTCCGGGCCCACCACGCAAAACGGACCGACCACGACATCCTCCGCCAGCCGGGCTGCGGGGTCCACCACTGCAAGAGCATGTATTTTCGCCATAAATCCTTCAGGAGCGCTCGACGTGAAACATCAGTTCGCCCTCGGAGACAATCTCCCCGTCCACCCGGGCGGTGGCCTGGACTTTGGCCAGGTTCAGCCGGACTTTCAGCAAGACAATCTCCATAATCAGCGCGTCTCCCGGTTTGACCACTTTGCGGAACCGGGCCTTGTCAATCGAACTGAAATACGCGATTTGCCCTTCGCGCTGATTGCGTTTATTCAGCAGAATCCCCGCCACCTGGGCCATCGCCTCCATTTGCAGCACCCCCGGCATCACTGGATTTCCAGGAAAATGCCCTTGGAAATAGGGTTCATTCGCCGTAACATTCTTCAAGCCCACAATCCGTGTGTCTCCATCCGTTTCCAAAATACGGTCCACCAACAGGAAAGGATACCGGTGGGGAAGGGTGACCAGAATATCGTCAATACTGTATTGCGCCATAATCGTTGCTCTCAAAAAAGAAGTTTTCCACAAAGGTTTCAAAAATAGCGCTCAGTCCGGCGCAAGTTTATTGTCAACATCATATCCTGAACGAATGGTCAAATCAAAACACATGCGACTCCATGGAAAAAAAGAGTGTAAAAGAGTCGGAACTGTGCCAAGAGAATACAGGAAACCATGAGAACACCAGCCTGCCAAACAATTCTAATCGTTGAGGACGAGGTCATTGTCTGCCGGGACATCCGTCAGCAACTGGAGCTGCTCGGGTATCAGGTCGCCGGGGAAACCCGCTTCGGTGAGGAGGCCCTGGACCTCACCCGGCGCCTGGATCCGGACCTAATCCTCATGGACATTCAACTGGCCGGCGACATGAACGGTATTCAGGCCGGCAGACTCCTGATTGAAGAAACCGGAAAACCCGTTGTCTTTCTCACCGCGTTTGCCGGAGGCGATCTTTTTGAGCAGGCCAAGGAACTTTCGCCGGCCGGCTACATTCTCAAGCCGTTTGAGGAGCGGGAGTTGCGGACGGTCCTGGACATGGCGGTCTACAAACAGAAAATCGAACAGGAACTCCGCCTGAAAAGCAATGCCCTCTCCGCTGCGGCCAACGCGGTGGTGATTACCGATGCCGAGGGGAGCATTGAATGGGCCAACCGAGCGTTCAGCCTCAATTCCGGCTACACCCCGGAGGAGGCGCTGGGCCGGAAACCGGGTGATCTCCTCAAATCCGGGAAACACCCCCCCGAATTCTACCGGGACATGTGGGAAACCATCACCCGCGGCGAAGTATGGGACGGGGAGATTACCAACAAACGCAAAGACGGCACCCTCTATCAGGAGCGGATGACGATCACCCCCATTTTCACCCCCGCAGGCATGATTACCCATTATATTGCCATCAAACAGGATATCACCCAGGAGAAAGCACTGGAGACCCTGTACCTGCGGGCCCAGCGGCTGGAAAGTATCGGCACCCTCGCCGGCGGCATCGCCCATGACCTCAACAATATCCTCGCCCCCATCCTCATGTCCGGCGACCTTCTTCTGAACGAAACCCTCCAGCCCGATCAGCGCAAAATGGTCGAACTGATTCAGCAATCCGCCAAACGCGGAGCCGATGTCGTCCGGCAGGTCCTCGCTTTTGCCCGCGGAGAGGACGGCAACCGCTCAGAAATCCAGCTCCGTCACCTCATCCTCGACCGCTGCAAGGTCTCCCGCCAGACCTTCCCGAAAAACATTCAAATCGACGAAAACATTCCCCGGGACCTCTGGCCGGTCTTCGCAGATCCCACCCAGATCCATCAGGTCCTCATGAACCTCATGCTGAATGCCCGGGACGCCATGCCGCAGGGAGGAACCCTCTCCATCTCCGCCCGCAACCATACCGTCGAACGGGACAACCTCTGCCTCAAAAACGAAATGGCACCCGGACCCTGCGTCATCATCAGCGTCTCCGACACCGGTACTGGCATTGACCCCGCAATCCTCGAACGCATTTTCGACCCCTTCTTCACCACCAAGCCCACCGGCAAAGGATCCGGTCTCGGACTGTCTTCCGCCATGGGCATTGTCCGCGGACATAAAGGCGCGCTCCGCGTCGAAAGCGCACCCGGAGAGGGCAGCACCTTTCATCTCTATCTGCCTGCGGACATGAAAAAACAATCCGAACAGGCCCACCCGGAACTGCCCAGCCTGCCCGTTGGTCATCAGGAGCCGATTCTGGTCGTCGACGATGAGGATTCCATCCGCTGGATGATTCGAAACACCCTCCAGTCCCTCGGCTACCGCGTCGAACTCGCCTGCAACGGCCTGGAGGCTCTCGAAAAAATTCAGGCCCGCACCCAGGACCCCTACCGCCTGATCCTACTGGACCTGATGATGCCGGTCATGGACGGCCCCGCGCTGGTCACCACGCTCAAAAAAAGTGCGCCTGACCTCCCCGTGATCGTCATGAGCGGCATGCTCCCCGAAAACAGTCCCGAACCGCTCCCGGAAATTGTCCGGCTCCCATTTCTTCAAAAGCCCTTCTCCATCGAATCCCTTGCAACCCTCGTGGCCCGGGAACTCCAGCCTCTCCCCGATGGCCCGAACTTGCCCTGAGCCGTTTCAGAAGATAATGTCCCTCCCATGCGCTGCCGACTTGCCCTCCTCGTTCTAGTTCTATTTTCCGCCCCGTGTCTCTTCGCCCAGACCGCCGCCGAACTCATCGCCTCGGCGGAAACCGCCTGGCGCCATGATCTGCCCGAAATCGCCGTCGATCACTTCCAGCGCGCCCTGGAACGTCCCGGACTGACCGCCGACGAAACCGCCCTCGCCCGCCTCGGCCTTGCCCGCGCCCGCCTTCACAAGGGCCAGCCGGATGCCGCCCGCGAACTTCTCGCCGGGGTTCCCGCCAATGCCGCCCCCGTGCTCCTGCATCACCAGCGCCTCCTCGAAGCCGACCTCCTTCTCCGGGAAAACCAGCCCGAACAGGCACTTCAACGCCTCAACGCCTCCCCCGCCCCACCAGCCGCCCTCGAACCCCTTCACCTGCAGCTTCAAACCCGCGCCCTCGCCGCCCTGAACCGCTCCGATGAAGCCATTCAGCTCCTCCAAGAACGCCTCGAAAACGCTCCCGATCCCCTTCTCCAGTCCGAACTCGCCTCCCTGCTGGCATCCCGCCAGCTCATCGAACCCGCGCTTGAACTCTGGCGGCAACTCGCCGCGGGCGACCCCGGTAACCCGC
>PXDP01000120.1 GCA_003565035.1 PVC group bacterium
CCAATGCGCAGAGCACCGTCATAGAAGAAGTTTCTCCAGCCGATGCGCCGGTCCACCCCCAGGCGTTCGGCCAGGTCCGCCATTTCCTGCCGCACCGCCTCATAGCGGCTCACATCGGGAGGCTCGATGCCGTCCCGCATCTGGATGAACAACTGCGAGGCCTTGACGAATACGGCACCGAGCTTCAGGAACTCGACCCGCCCGCGCACATCGTCGTTTTCCGCCGCCGCCAGGCCGCGGCCGAGTATCTCTTGGGCCTTTTCGACGAATCCATGTTGAAACATGCCTTCGTCGTGCGTGCTGTAGATCCAGTTCCGACGCCGCCCGAAGTCCGTGTACCGCGCGGCGTGGCCGGTGAAGAGCTGATGGTATTCGGCCACCGCTGCAGCCGCGTCGCCGTAGTATCCGCCCCAGATGAAATCCTGAATGAGTTCATGCACATCGCGCTCCGGATCCCACATCAGCTTGGCAATGACCCATTGGTTGAGGTTCATCCGACCGTAATCAGAGCCGGGGGTCTGCACATAGGCCATTTCCACACCGTGACCGGCCAGATAGCGCAGGTTTTCCCCGAGCACCCGCAGCACCGGCATGGGCGCATAGCTGTTCACGTACTGGGTCGGATACACCCAGATGTCCAGCCGCGGGGCGATCTCGCGCCAGCGCGCCAGCAGGTCGCGTTCGGACATCGTGGTCCAACTGCCGCCCGGGGCATTGGGATCGGGCCTGACGGCCGCCGGATCGCCGAATTTATCGTCATAATAGGAGTGGTACGGCCAGTCAAAACTGCTGCCGCGGTCGAGGCAAAACCACACGGCCACATTGTCGTGCAGTTTCATGTCCACCGCCGGGGGCTGGCGCGACTGCCAGTAGGCCAGGGTGCTAACGGTGCCGTCGGGCACTTCTTTGGCCACCTCTTCGGCCACCCGGTTGACGAAGGTCAGCAGCAGGCCACTGTAACTGCCGGTTTCGCGTTCGATTGCTTTGCAGCCCTCGCACTCGCAGTTGCCCAGCCAGTCCATGGGCGCGACCCCGATCAGACGGTGGGTGGGCGGCGCCGCCCGCAGAAGTGGTATGGCGGTGCGCGCGGCCACCTTGGCGACATCGGGATTGGACAGACAGAGCTGCGCCCGTTCCCATCGGCGCTCACCATTGATCAGCGAGTAGAACTCCGGATTGCTTTCGAAGTACTCGTTGGGCGGCACGAGTTTGTGAAAGGTGTGAGCGACAAAGCCCCCCACATAATCTTGCTGATAGCCGTGAAGCCTGTCATATCCTCCGCTGTGGCGGTTGCGCAGCCCCCAGGGATTGTAGGTGTACATCCACCAGGCGCGCCGCACCGGAAGGCCCGGTTTCACCGCCCGGGGCACAATCTGCGCATCCAGCGTGCCCGCGCGGGGCACCCGCGTGACACCGTCCCCGCCCCAGCGTTCCGCCGCGAGATGGTCCCTGCTCCGGCCCCAGTTGCCCAGGGACGCGCCGGGCGCATACCAGCGCACGCCGAGGTCCTCCTCCAGCAGCGCCATCGCCGCGTTGAACGGTCCGCCCTCCCCCAACAGCAGTACCCGCTGCCCTTCAATGACAATCGCGTAACCATACTCGCCCACCGAAGCCGACTTCTCCCGCGCGGCCTCCGTCACCCGCGTGGTGTCGCCCACGCTCAGCTCGCGCCCGCTGGGCGGCTCGCTGTCCGCCACGATGGCAAAGTCCGCCCCGGTGATTTCGCCCAGCCAGAACTGCAGCTCATCCGCCGAACGCCGCTCCAGCGCCGTCGCGTTCTCCGGCAGCACAATCACATAATCCGTCTTGCCTTCGGCCGCCAGCGGCAGCGTCACCGCTTCGCCCTGTGGCTGCAGGCTGTTGCGCCACTCCGTCCAGGCCTCCGGGGGATTGTCCAGATAGCGCTGCGCCCAGCCGGGCCGCCCGCCCTCAGCGAATGCCGTTGCGAACACCGCCGCGGAGGCCAGCCAGAACCCCAGGGCCAGGCGCGCGCCCGCCCGGCCCAGTCTCCGTCCGGAGCCCCCACTCCACTCATGACGTTTCTTCTGTTTCGATTGTTCCTCTTGTTCAACGGGTCTGTTCATGGATAGTTCCTATTTCATGTTTGGTTGTTCAGGTTTGAATGCGAAAACGGCTCAGCGTAAGCGCCAGCGGGAATCCAGCGTGTCCAGCGCCTGGATTTCCGCAATGCTGTAGGCCCGGGCGCTGCCATCGGCGTGCAGCACATGCGTGGATCCGCCCCCCCCCTGGGGGACATTCCACGGCGCGTTGCCGGGCAGCATGTCCGCAAAAGTCTCCCCCTGACTGCTCCCGCCGGACCGCCCGTGAACGAAGCGCACCGCGCCCACCGCCTGAAATCCGGAATTCAGGCCCAGATTGACCCAGGCCATCTGGCGGCTTTCCGTAAGCAGAATTCCATTGCCCGGAATCTGGTAGATCCGCTTGGGGCGCAGATGCGGATCGCCCGGCGGCCAGTGCCCCATCCCGTACGTCTCGCGATACGGACTGCCCACAGTAAGATTATAGCCATAGCTGAAGGAGCCCTCCTCCCCCGCAGCGGCTCCCGGAAACTGGGAATCACCCGTCGGACCCCGCCGGAAGGGAAGGGTGTCGGAGGGGCACTTGAAAAACCGTGAAAACACCGACCAGTCCCCCCCGTCCAAATAGGGCCAGATCTGGGCCATCCACGAGTAGTCGGGAAAACGCCAGGGACCGGAGGCTCGGCTGTGTTCCGTGGGCATCCGCCCCTCGTTGTCGTTGGCATACATCAGCACCGCCGCGCCGATCTGCCGCTGTTTGTTCAAACAAGCCACCGCCCGTCCCCTCTCCCCTGTCCGCCCAACGGCCGGCATCAGCAAACTGGCCAGCAGACCCAGAATGGCGATCACCACCAGCAGCTCGATCAGCGTGAATGCGGCGCGGCCACCGGAAACACGCCGCCCGCGCGTTGCCGGCCGCTCCGGCATTGATTCAGATTCAGCATTCATGTGTATAGCCCTTGGAAATAAAATTTTTTATTGCTTTTCAGAGAAAAGACAAACCAGCAGAAAAGAACGCCTCCCGGGTCCAATCCCCGAGGATGGACCCGGAAAACTCCCAGGATTCACTTTTTGCAGCGGCGGGTGAACAGCAGTGCCAAGGCGGAAAGCCCCATCAGCATCAGCGTCCCCGGCTCGGGGATCACGGTGATGTTATCAAATTGCACCGTCCGGGCGTCCGAGTCAGAGCCAAAGCCGGCGCCGAGGCCGACACTCCCCTGGGTGTAAGTGCTGTCTGTCGCGGTCAGGGTGTGCCGCAGGGTGCCGCTGGTATCGGTTCCCTCGTAGAGCCGCCCCGTCAGGTTGCTTCCGTCCATCTTCAACTCAAAGGTATACCAGGTATCCAAGTCCAAACGGTCCGCTCCGCCCGGCATGAAAGAGTCCAGAGGAGCACTTGCCAGGATACCCGCGAAATCACTCGACCGAATGTCATGTCCAGGGTCCTTGGCCAGCGCGAACACGCTACCAAAACCGGACAGGGCAAGCGCATAGCCCCCGACAGAACCTGAGGTAGATTCAGAAATTTCGTTGTCCCATCGGCCGAACAGCACGGGCGTATTCAAAGTACTGACCGACATCCTGAAGGTGGTGCTCACGGTGTAATCGTCCCAGTTGCCGCCCACACTGTCCGCCAGCGCGAATCCGCGGAAGCGGGTGTTAAAAGATCCTGCGACCGGGCGTATGCTGAGGGTGTTATCGACCAGCCCGCCCGAGCCGCTTTGATCGGTGTGGGCAACCGCCGACCAGTCCGCAGGCAGCGTCCCATACCCGGTGTTGCCGGTGAAATCGTTTTCGTAAAGTGGAGAGGCCGATGCGAGGCCGGCCGCAAGCGTGAAGAAGCCGGCGAGACCGAGGGAGAGCATCCCGGCGGTGAGGCGAAAAGCGCCTTGGGTGAGGTTCTGTGTATTCATTGTTGTTTTTCCTTAGTATGTGTTTGAGGTTACGGTTCTCGAACTTAATCCCACAGGAGGAAAGGCCTGGTATCAAGTTGTCATGATCTTACCACGAACACCGCGCTCCGGGCAATGTGTTTTTTTTTAAACACGTTGACTGTTGCTTGACCTTTTCTTCCGCAGGTGCAATTACCACGAGAGGCACAGTCGTTGAGCATTCACCCCGATGCTTTGGGTTTACCCGCCGGGTTTGTGCGCCGATGGCGCGGTGAAGATGCCGGACCCCGGATGAAGACGGGGAGTAGTCGATTACGACTTGTGCGCCTGGGTATGGGCGAAAGGAGGAAGCCCGATGTCCCGCACAAGATTCCCCGGCACGGTAAAGATTTCGATCTCAGAGCATCCGAGAATCGTGCGGATATTCCTCAGGAAGGTCGGTAGCCCGAAGGCCCGTGATTTTGCCTGATAGAACGCCAGGCGTTGCAAGGCCCGTTGCGAAGCGAATCCGGATTCCGGCAAAGCCAAATGCAACATCATGGCTTTGTCCAAAAGAGGTTTCACGGCTTCGGGATCGATTTCCCGCCGCTTGATTTGATACCAGAGCCTGTTCAGGCTTGGTGGATGAAACGCGTATTCATAACACGTTTGCAACTCCTGACGGCCGGTCATCCGTCCTTCCCTTTCCACACCCGGACATCCTCGCGGAAGTTTCCAAGATTTTCACGGACAATGACATCAGCATTGAAAGGGGGAGGCAGTCTATCGACGGCCTCGGCGACATCCTCAAATGAAATCCGGGACTGCGAGAGCAAGTATTGAATATCCCCCTGATCGATTTCATCATAGCGGATCAGTTTGCTGGCAATGAGATCCGCCGGCGAACCGCATTTCACCGTAAGTTGTGTCCCCTGCCAAAGGAGCATACTTTTCTCCGGTGTTGGAACCGGCAGGCACAACCGCAAGGGCTGTATCCATTTAATATGGTTGATCGCCGCATCACCAGGCGGGTTGACCGGAATCCCCGCCTGAGAAGCCGCGCGGACAAGATCCGCATAATTTGCGTTTGAATAGGAGCCCGCAACGTCGATGTCCAGACTTGTCCGGTCGGGTTCGTCAAGAAGAATGCACACCGCACTGCCATAAATGTAAAGCATCGCGGGCTGGCCCAGTGAGGAGTCCAACTTTTCCAGATAATCCAGAAGCTGTTGTTTATCCATGCAAATCCATTACGACAACCAGGTGCATCCGCAAGCTTTATGAAAAAAATCATGCGACAGGTTTTGCTGTAGAACTCCGATAACAGGATCCCCGGACAAAAGCGGTGAAAACCCGAAGATCGGCGGGGCGGCCATATTCAAACCCGCAGCCCTCGCTCCGGGCAATGCGTTTGTTTTTAAACACGTTGACTCATTCTTGACCTTTTCTTCGGAAGGCGGTAGTCAATCACTATGAAACCCTCTTCCCCCGCGACCGTGCGCTCGATGGCGGCGGCACTGCACCTGTCTCCCTCGGCGGTATCGCTGGCGCTGCGGAATTCGCCGAAAATCTCCGCCGCCACCCGGGAGCGGGTGATGGAGGAAGCCCTGCGCCAGGGCTACGACGGCCATCCGCTGATCGCCTCCTGGATGCGGAGGGTGCGTGGCAGCAGGGAGACATCGGGTCTGCCGGTGGTGGCCTATGTGACCGGCTACGAGCAGGAGCACCACGACCGCATCGCCCACCTGCGGCTGCTGTTCCGCGGCGTGCGGGAACGGGCGGAGGAACTCGGCCTCCCTCTCCTGCGCTTTCACGGGGCGGGCCGATCCATGTCCTGGGAGGAACTGAACCGTCAACTGGAAGCCGGGGGAGTCTCAGGCGTGCTGCTGGCGCCCTTCGAGGAGCATGCGCCGATGGAACTCCCCTGGGACCGCTACAGTCTGGTGGCCATCGGCCGCTCCGCCGATCGGCCGCCGATGCACACCGTGCTGGACCAGGGCATGGAGGCGGCGCTGGTCCTGCTGGAGCATTTACGGGAGGAAGGGCTCTCCCGCATCGGCTTTGTGAATGACACCGAGCACACGGAGCGTTTTTCCCACAGCGGCATGGCCGCTTTTCTCTGCTGGCAACAACGGCTGCCGAAGGCCGGACGGGTGCCGGTGCTCTGGGCGCACCCGAACGTAGCCTCCGAACAGTCCCGGCTCCGCGCCTGGGCGGAAAAACACTGCCTGGAGGCGGTGATCAGCCACCGGAACCTGGTGGAGTTTCCCAGCGCGCATCCGGTGGAGTGCCTGCGCTTCGGCCTGAGCCTGGGGCAATTCAACTTCAGAGAGCGCCGGGGCACGCTGTCGCCGGATTTCGAAATGGGCCGCGCGGCCCTGGAGACGCTGGCCGGACAGATCCACCGCCACGAAACCGGGCTGCCCGGCGATCCGGTGGAGGTGGGGATTCCGGTGCGGACGGTGCTCTCGCCCGGCCCGCCGGAACGCTATCTGCCGGAGGAGACCCCAAGACAGCGGACCCCGCAGAAGAGTCCGGTGACCCTGCGGGAGATCGCGGCGGAGATGAAGATTTCCCCCGCCACGGTGTCGCTGGCCCTGCGCGACGACCCCCGGGTCGCCGCCCGGACCCGCGACCGGGTGCGGGCGTGCGCCCGGCGGCTGGGACACGCGCACAATCCGCTGCTGGATGCCTGGGCGCTGCGCTATCACGAAACCCACCGCCACCGGGGCCTGCGCATTGCCCATGTCCACGGCGTCGGCGAGGCCAAAGCGTCCCGGCACCCCCGGTTTGCGGAATTGGAAAACGAGATCACCCACCGCGCGGAGGCGCTGATGGCCACGGTGGAGCGCTTCCCGATTCAGGAGGGGCGCGGACCGGGAGCGGGGCGGGTGCTGGACATCATCCGGGCCCGGGGGATCGACGCGGTGATCTGGGGTCCTTTTCCGCCGGGCACCGAGCCGCCGCCGGAGGAGGCCTGCCGGGATCTGGTGATGGTCGGCATCGGCGAGAGTTCCGCCACGGCCCCGCTCGACCGGGTGGTGCTCAGCCGCTATCTCAGTCTGCGCAACCTCCTGCGGGAACTGGCCAAACGCGGGTTCCGCCGTCCGGGCCTCGCGGGCTTCGGTCCGGGAGAGCAACCCGACGTGCTGGGATGGGTGCCTGCGTTTCTGCAGGAACAGGAACCCCGTTCCCCCCGAAACCGGGTGCCCTGGCTGCCGCTCCGGGCCCCGGACGCGGCGGCGGCCAAAACCTGGGTTGGCCGCCACCGTCCCGATGTGCTCCTCACGCCCTGGCCCAGGCTCGCCCGCGCCCTCGCACCCCTGGAATGCGTCCTGATCGAAGACAGTCTCCTCGATCCCCCCGCCCCGCCGCCGGCCCTCCGCTATCCCGCCGCCCCACTTGGCGCCGCCGCCGTGAACCTGCTCATCTCCCGCCGGGATCTGAACCTGTCCGGCCTTCCCAGGGACCCCGCCCGCATCCTCCATTCCGCGCATTGCGTGTGGGAAAAGGGAGGGAATAGATTGCCGTAATCGTAATCGTGATCGTGATCGTAATCGTAATCGGGTTTGGATTTCCGCGGTAATAAGATTCAGAAGAAGAACCACGGATGACTATGCCGGACCACGGAGGAAGACGGCGTGGGGGGATCGATTACGATTAGGATTACGATTACGCGTATGACTTGTGCGCGTGGGGTGCATTACGATTAGGAGGACGACTTCCGCTGCGCGGCGAAGCCGCAGCCCACCACCCCGCACGCCGGGGTGGTGGCTTGGTCTGTTTGAGAATGAAAACAAAGGGATGCACGCCACCGCCCCGCCCCAGGGGCGCACCGGCGGGACATCCTCCCTGGACGAGGGAGGTTCCGGAGCATGTGGACCAGACCGTCCAAATCGACACCCCGGCGGTTTGCCCACATTGCGCCGGGGAAACGGACCCCTCCATCTAGGGGGAGTCCCGCTTTGTCCAGGAGGACATCGTGCTGTGCCCCCGCACCGTCGTCACCGAGTTCATCCACAAAACCGCCTGGTGCCCATCCTGCCGCCGCGGCGTGAGGGACATTCCCGAAGGGGAGTTGCCAGACGCGCCCATCGGCCCCAACGCAAAGGCCGCCGCGATGTATTTGCGGCACGAACTCAAACTTCCCTACAGAAAAATCCAGGGGCTCATGTCCACGTTTTTTGACATTTCCTTCGGTCCCGCCAGCACGCTGGGCTTTGAAAAAAAGGCCAGGGCAAACGCCGACGGGGCGCGCGAAGACCTCGTGCGGAAAGCCAGGACATCGCCCTGCCTGCACGCGGACGAAACCCACTGGCGCGAGGACGGGAAAAACCGGCATGTTTTTTTCGCGGGCGACGGGAACGTGGCCGTGTTCCACATCGATCCGAGCCGATCAACCGAGGCGGCGAAAGTCCTGCTGGGCGAACGGCTTGACGACGTCCTGGTGACCGACGCCTACGCGGGATACAACGGAATCGGGGTTCTGGCGCGCCAAAGCTGTCTGGCCCACCTGCGTCCGGCACGCCACCCCGCCCACCAACAACCTGGCCGAACGGGCGCTTCGCCCCCTGGTGATTTTCAGGAAAGTGTGCATGGGCTCAAGAAGTGCCGCCGGTTCCGAAAACATCGCGGTTTTTTCAAGCGTCCTGCAAACTGGGAAACTTCAGTCCGCCGATCTGATCGAAATCCTCCGCCAGCTCCTCGTCGGCTCGCCCGAACAGGTCCACGCCGACATTTTTCCGGGTCCAGGTTAGCAGGTAAAGCGGACTAAATTGTTACGTCGGCGATACTGCGCAGGGTCGCTGTCTCCCTCAAACGCCTCCCCTCCCCCGTTCCCGCGCCACGGGGCGGGAAGCGGTCCGGTCTCCATCGCATCGGGGTCCTGTACTGCGGTGCCAAAAAGATGTCATGATGAAAATCATACGCATCCCTTCACCGAATGCAACGCGCAAACGCGAATCGGGTGAGGCATACCGGAACGCGCAATCGGACCTACTCATCCACCCGGATGCGGCGGCCCGCTGAAACGCGGTCGGATGGATGCGCGATCACCGTTTCACCTTCCGACAGACCGTCCAGAATCTGAGTGCGCAATCCGTCCCGCCGTCCGGGAAGGACGGTTCGGATTTCCGCGCGGCCCTCCCGGATCACAAACACAGCGGCCCCGCCTTCCAGACGGAACAGCGCACTGGTGGGAATGTGCAGCACCTCCTCCCCCTGCCAAAGCAGAAACTGCGCCTCCACCCGGTAATCGGTTCCAAGCCGGGGCCGTGCGCCGCGGGGCGTTTGCAGGGTGATCCAGACCGGCACCCGCTGCTCCTCCACACCCAGTGCGGATACGCGCTCGAAGCCGACGGGTTCCACGCGGCGGACGACCCCGTGCAGGTCCTCCTCCCCGCCCCAGCGGGTCAGAATCACCGGCATGCTTTCCCGTATCCGCACAGCGTCCATGGACAGGAGATCGACCCGCACCTCCAGATCCTCCAACGAACCGAGGACAAGAACCGGACTTCCCGCAGCCACCGGCCCTCCGTCGCGGCGGTGAATGCTCAGCACCACACCCTCCAGGGGCGAAACCACGGGGAGGACTTCGGGATCGGCAATCCGGGTGCCGCCGGGCATCTCCAGGGCGGCGCGGATACCGCGGAGCTGATGTCCCAAGCGTTCCACCTCCTGCTCTGCGGCGCGCTCCAGTTCCGCCGTCAGGGCCAGGCGGCTGTGCAACCGGTCCATTTCTGACGGGGAAATCACCCGGGACGCCTGCAGCGAAAGGTTTCGCTCCACTTCCCGTTCCGCAAAGGATCTCTCGGACGCACGGGCCGCATGCTGAGCCGATGCCGCGCGCAGGGCCGCTTCCGCAGCGGCGGCCTCCGCCTCAAGCTGGGCGAGACTTCGCGCATCCTGTGGCGGCGAAGGGGGCGGTTCGACCTCAAAGAGGATCTGACCTTCCCGCACGTCGTCTCCCTCCTCCAGCCGCAGTTGCCGCAGATCACCACTGACCGGCGCATGGAGTACGCGCGGATGGCGCAGGACCGTGCGGCCCTCCTCTTCGATGGATTCCGTGAAGGAACCGCGGAGCACCGGCGCGGCGGTGACGGGGATTGCTTCGGGCTGCAGGCCCAGGATCAGCAGCCCTGCGGCAAGCAGCAGCGCGAAGGGAAGGATGTGTTTGGAGGAGGCTTTCATGACAGGTGTTCCTTGATGATTATTCAGCGCTTTTCAAGGCGGAGACCATGTCCAGACGCCAGACCCGGCGGGACATGAGCAGCAGGGAGATGAGGGAGGCTCCCAGAATGGCGGCGGCGGAAAAGGAGTAGGTCCATGGCGTGATGTGAAAAGGAACCCGGTAGAGATCCATGCTCATGGACTTGCTGAGCAGGCGGGCCAGTCCGGTGCCCAGCAGCCAGCCCAGGGGAATCGCCAGAGTAGTGAGCAGGGCCACCTCCGCCACCAGCACCCAGGCCACTTCGCCGCGGCTGAATCCGAGGACTCTCAGCGTCGCCAGTTCGCGCTCCCGTTCAGCCAGAGCGATGCGGGCGTTGTTGTAAACCACGGCAAAAGAAATCGAAAAGGAGAGCAGCAGGACTACGCCCATGACGCCCAGCGTGGTGCCCTCGATGTGCGCCCGGACATTGCGCTCCGCCTGCCGCATGTCCGACATCCCCGCGAGCGCGGGCACCTCCGCGAGTTCCTGAAACAACTGCTCCTGCTGCTCCGCATCGTTCAGCATCCAGACCCCGGAAAGGGCCGGCCCCTCACGCAGCAGCCGGTTCAGGGCGCGGCGCTCCATATAGAGGTTCACCCCCATCGGCTCCGACACCACTCCGGCCAGTGGCGCGTAGACACGCCGGCGGCGGCCTTCGAGTATCTCCAACGCGACGGTGTCCCCCGCTTTCAGCCCCAGATCCTCCGCCAGAAAATCTGTCATCAGCAGCCCATCCCGCGGCAGCGGCACCCTGCGACCGGATTCGGTGACCAGCGGACGGAGGGCGGAGTCGGCCTCCATGCCCAGGATGGAGGTCTGCACCGATCGGAAACCCTGGTGAACGCGGACGGGCACCGAGCGGTAGCCTTCAAGATAGCGGACGCCGGTTGGATGGCGCAGTTCGCCAAGGGCCCTTTCATGGACAGGATCGGTGAACATCAGATGCGCGTCCATGGGCATCAACACCCGGTATTGGATGTCGAGCATGTGATCAACCGCACCGAACTGATAGGAGCCCACCACCAGCAGGGCGCAGCCGCAGGCAATGGCGGTGACGGAAAATACGGCTTTGAGCGGATGGCGGGAAAGATTGCGGAACATAATGCGCGAGGTTTGCGCGAAATGTCCCCAAAGCGGTGAGCGCTCCAGCAGGGTTTTGCGGAAGGTCGGCGGCGGAGCCGGGCGCATGGCCTCCGCCGGGGGGAGCGAGGCGGCCTGCCGCACCGCTGAGAATGCGCCGACCAGCGCCGCCCCGCCCGCCACGGCGGCGGACAACAGCAGCACCCCGCTGCGCAGACGGAAATCGAGATCGGGAAAACGGAAATACGTGAGATACATCCGGGCCAGACCCTCCGCAACCCGCGCGCCCAGCACCACCCCGGCAATGACCCCGATGCTCACCACCAGTCCCGAGAACGAGGCATAGTGCGCGGCGATGGCGCGATTGGAATATCCGAACGCCTTCAGGAGGGCAATCTGCTCCCGCTGGGTGCGCACCATCCGGCCCATCAGCACATGCAGCAGAAAAGCGGCGGTGCCCAGAAACACGGCCGGCAGCACCGTGGTCATAGCCTCAATCTGACTCAGCTCCTCCTCCAGAAAGCGGTGGGACACCTGCTCGTCCCGCCCCGCCGCGCCCAGGCCGCCATAGCGGGCCAGGAGCCGGTCCAGCTCGGCTTTCACGTCCGCTTCCGGGACAGTGCCATCCAGGGTCAGCACCACATTGTTGAAAGCCCCCTCCATGGCAAAGGCGCGGGAAAGAACCCGTTCGCTCATCCAGAACACTCCGTAGCGTTCGTAGTCCGGAATGAGGCTGCCCGGAGCGAGCTGGTATACAAACTCGGGGGAAAGAACAATAGCGGACACGCGCAGGCGGACACGCTGTCCTCGGATCACCATCCGCAGCGTGTCGCCGATTTGCAGCCCATGAGCGGCCGCAAAGACTTCATTGACCGCAATCGCAGTCTCGCTTCCCTCCGGCAGCATGCCGCGCCTCAGGTAAAGCCGGTTGATCTCCGGAGGATGCCCCGGGGGGATGGAAAGAATCTCCCCGCGCACGGGATCGGGAAATCCCTCCACCTCCACCCGCACCGGGGCACGTACCCGGATCTCAACCCCGCGCACACCCGGAAGAGCACGGATGCGGGATTCGAGCTGCTTCGGCGCGCGCGTCAGATCGGCGAAGAGATGGGCGAATTCGTGGTCGTCGTAGAACCGTTCCTGGGTGAACCGCAGGGCATCAAGCGCGGTGACGAAGACCACCAGCGTCATCACCCCCGCAGCCATGACCGTGGCGATGGCGAACGACTGCCCTTTGCTGTGTGAAAGATCCCGGAACAGTTTTCGGTTCAGCGCGCGCATGTTCTCACCAATGAAGATCGCGCGGGGCGGCGCGGGAGGGGTTGGCGGTGACATTCACGATCCTCCCGTCGCTCATGTGGAGAACCCGGTCGGCCATGCCGCCGATGCACTGATTGTGGGTGATGAGCGCAGTGGTGGTGCCCAGCTCCCGGTTCAGGGTTTCCAGACTTTCCAGCACGGAGACGCTGGTGGCCGAGTCGAGCGCGCCGGTCGGTTCGTCGCAGAGCAGCACCGAGGGACGCTTGGCAATGGCCCGGGCGATGGCCACCCGCTGCTGCTGCCCACCGGAAAGCTGGGAGGGAAAATGATCCATGCGGTCCGCGAGCCCCACCAGCGACAACGCCTCCTCCGGCGACAGCGGGTCGGGAGCAATTTCCGTGACGATGGCGACATTCTCGCGGGCCGTGAGGCTGGGGATCATGTTGTAAAACTGGAAAACAAAGCCCACGTCATTCCGGCGGTAGCGGGTCAGCATCCGCTCCCCGGCCCGGGTCAGATCCTGTCCCCGGTACCGCAATGACCCGCCCGAGGCGGTGTCGAGTCCCCCGAGAATGTTCAGGAGGGTTGATTTCCCGCAGCCGGAGGGACCCAGCAGCACCACCAGCTCCCCCGTCCTCAACTCCAGGTCCACCCCGCGCAGCGCCTCAATCGTCACCTCGCCCATTTCGTAGTGCTTGGTGAGATCCTGCGCAACAAAAACCGCTTCGCCGGGATGCATGGATTCAAACTGACAGAAGGAACGGACAAGAGGGCCGGAAATCGCGTCCCCCCACCTTGATTATGCGGGACAGGCTCGAGGATGTAAGCGGAGCAAACATCCTGAAACACTCTGAAAATAAGGAATGGAAGTCAAGACGGAACCGCCTCCTGAGCGTGGATCTAGCGCATCTCAGCAATAGGTGAAAGCTCCTGGAGTTCGGTATCCGCCCAGGCGCCTCAGGTTTATGGACGCGAACCGGTTTGGACAGGTGTTGCGGCGGATTGGCGGCGCGAAGCGCTTTTGGACTGCGAGTACCTTCAGGTACCGCTTTCCGGTGGAACTGCACGCTGGCTGTGTGGTTGATTTTTTGGGTTGGTCCGTGCATCCGCAGTTCGGCGATGCATCCGCAGGTTTATGCCTCTTTTCCCTTTCGCGGGATGTTCTCCGGCTTAGCCTGTATTCTCTTTGGTGGCGGATGTAATCTACTTTAGGAGGAGAATCAACGAATGACGTTGACGGATAAGAAGTTTGACAATTGACAGATTTACGGTTTAACCGTAAATATGGTTATATGAAAACAACCCTGATTTTAAACGATACGATTGTTCGAAAAGCGAAAGCCAGAGCGGCACTTCAGGGGGTCTCGCTAAGCCGCTACATGGAAAAATCGCTTGAAGACAGCCTCAAGGCGCGGGAGCCAGGCTGCGTGGGGGACTGGATCCATTCGTTGCCGGAAACCCCGCGCGGGGCCACAAAGGAAATCAGCGCCCGGATCAAGGAAGGTGCATTTGATCAAATTGATCCGGAGATGTGGCAGTGATTCTGGATACGAATGCGATGTCTGCTCTGCAGCAAAAGGACAGCCGTCTCATTGCCCTGCTGAAAAATCAGCCGGAGTTGGTGCTCAATTTAATTAGTCTGGGCGAGTACCGATTCGGAGTGGACGGCTCCCGGTTCCGCAATGAATTGCGTTTCTGGCTGGATACATTGATTCAAAAATCCTGTCTCCTTTGCCCCAGTGTCGACACGCTTCCATTTTACAG
>PXDP01000381.1 GCA_003565035.1 PVC group bacterium
GTTGCGGGAGGACCCTGCGTTAGGGTGAACTTGCCCAGGGGCGGTGCCCCTGGCTGACGAATCTTATCCCGTTGGGATAAAAATCCTTTCAATGTTCACTGTAAGAAATTCAAGTTCTCCCCGCCACCTCTGGCAGCATTGTACTGCCCGTTCTGCACAGTATTTTTCACCTCCGTGTCAATCAACCCGCAGTTCTCGCTGAGAAAAGTTACCCTTGAGCGGTAGAGACGATGACGCAAAGGAAAGCAAGCTATTGTCCAGTAAGATTTGTGTGTAAAGTTTGGAATTTAATGCTGTTGTTTTTTGCATGATCTTTTGGATGTAACCTGCTAAGGATTAAGGACAAATCTGTGTTTCACACTTTATGAGGATGTTTTATGGCCACGAAAAAGACAGGATTAGGACGCGGGCTGAATGCCTTGATTTCACAGGGGACGCCTGCCTCGACCGGAACCGCCCGCAAACAGGCGCAGGAGAATCCGTCTGCCAAAACAGCCAAATCCGGATCCAATGCCCCGAAAGAGGACGGGGCGGCGGCGGAATCCCCGCGGGAAGTCGCGGTTCATCTGATCGTCGCGAATCCCTGGCAGCCGCGTGAACATTTTGATGAAGAAGGTCTTGAAGAACTGGCCGCTTCTATCCGGGAGATGGGCGTGCTCTCCCCTTTGCTGGTGCGTCAGCGCAAGGAGGATGGCTCGGGGTATCAACTGATTGCCGGGGAACGCCGTTTCCGGGCCGCACAGCGGGCGGGACTGAAAAAAGTGCCGGTTCTTCTGCGCGAATTGACGGATCAGGAGGCACTGGAAATCGCTCTGGTGGAAAACCTTCAGCGCCGGGACCTGAATATTATCGAAGAAGCGGAGGGGTATCAGCGTCTGGCAGACGATTTTGGGTTGACGCAGGAGGCGATCGCCAAGCGGGTCGGCAAAGGACGGGCCACGGTGGCCAACGCGATGCGCTTACTCTCTCTGGATCCAAAAGTCCGGACCATGGTTTCAGAAAATCGTCTCAGCGCCGGTCACGCCAAGGTGCTGCTTGGGTTGGAGATCCAGGAGGAGCAGGCTCTGCTGGCGGCGCAATGCGATCGGGAACGCTGGAGTGTCCGGGAACTGGAGCGTCAGGTGAAAATCCGGCTTCAAACGCCCAAACCTTCCAAAACCGGAAGCAAAGCCAAGGTGGACATTCCTGCCGACCATCTGCAATATCTGACCGACCGCCTGCATCAGCGGCTGGGAACCAGTGTCCGCATTTCCCCCACCCGAACGCTGCCCAACGGAAAAAAACAGCGGGGCAAGGTGGAAATCGATTTTTATTCCAACGATGATCTGGACCGGGTGCTCGACCTGCTCGGACTCATGGGCGATCTTTAAGCCCTGGAAATTGGAGTCAGGAAGAGGTGTTTTCACAGCTTTTAGCCATTTCTCAGGTTTTCGGAGGGCTTGCGCTTTTCATTTTCGGCATGAAGGAGATGTCCCGCGGTCTGCAGGAGACCGCAGGCAAACAGTTGCGGTCCCTGCTTCAGAGCGCCACCCGCTCCCGCGCCCGGGGACTGGGCCTGGGCACCACGCTGGGATTTTTCCTGCACAGCAGCGGTGCCTCAGTGCTGCTGGTGGGGTTTCTGAATGCGGGTCTGATCACCCTTTCGCAGGCGATTCCTGTGATTTTTGGCGCCAACATCGGCACCACGCTGAGTATGCAGGCGGTTTCGTTCAAGTTGAGCAACTTCAGCTACATTGCGATTGCCATCGGTCTGGCCGCCACCTTCACCAAAAACGCCAAGGCCCGGGCACTTGGGCGCAGTCTTTTTGGATTTGGTCTGTTATTTCTGGGAATGGAAATCATGAGCCAGGGGGTATTTCCCTACCGCGAAGCGTTGCGGCCGGTTCTGCAGCGGATTGACGGCACCGCCCTGCCCGGAATGCTGGCCGGGGTGCTGCTGGCCACGCTGGTGACCGCAGTGATTCAAAGCAGCGGAGCCACCATCGGTATGGCCTTCGCACTGGTGAACGCCGGCGTGTTTGTCTCCCTGAGTCAAACGATGCCGATTATTCTGGGTGCGCACATCGGGACATGCGCCACCGCGATGCTCGCCAGCATCGGCACACAGAGCGCGGCCCGGCGCGCGGCCCTGTCCCACTTGCTGTTCAATGTCTTCAACGTGGTGCTCAGTATTATTTTCCGCGCTCCGCTGATCCGCCTGCTGGAGGGGATGACCGATGATGTGGTGCGCCAAACAGCCAACCTGCACACCGCCGCCATGGTGGGGGCCACGGTGATTCTTCTGCCCCTGCTTGGGCCGTTCACCCAGTTGATTCTGCGGCTGACCCCCAGCAAAAAAGCGGAACCGGAGCCCTCGTTCCTCACGTCAGACGCCATGAGCACTCTGGAAACCGCTCTGCCGGCGGTCCGCCTGGAAATCGCGCGCCTGATGCGGATGACCTGCCGGAGTCTGGAAAAAAATCGTCAATTACTGGAGGCCAAAAATCCGGAGGCTGAACGGGAGATCAAACTGAATGAAGAGGCGATTGACTCGATCAAAGTCACAATGATCCGAGCCCTGCGCGATTTGGCCCATGATGACATTGACCGGAGTCATCTTCCCGAAATTGATCAATGGACCCGGTGTATGATTGAAGTGGAGCGGATCGGGGATCACCTCAACATTCTCCGCAAGCTTTCAAAAGAGCGCCGGAACGAACCCGGGCATATTTTGTTTGGCCGGGAGCTGACCCACCGATTGAACCAGCAATTTGCAAGCACCGGGGAGATTCTTCAGGATCTGGAAGCCCTGTTTCTGGCGGAGAGCGAGGATTTTTATGCCCGTGTGGACGACATTCTCCGCAAGCGGGTGGATCTGCTCGAGTCCTGTATGAACGCGCGGGAACTGCTGACGAAACGGCTCACAGAAAATCGGCTGCCGCCCAAGGCGATGTTCTATCTTTCCTCCTACCTGGAAATCTTCGAACGTCTGGCGCGTCATGCGCAAATTCTGGCCGGCACCTCACCGGTGCCGCCCGGAATGGATGAATTTAAAGAGATTTAGCACTCCAGCGGGCATACGCGCCGCTGGGCAGAGGCTTCACACCCGCGGCCCCGGTCAGCAGCATTTCGCCGGAATCCACATCCCCCGGAAGATCACTCAGATGCTGCTGAAGGAGATTGGCCAACACCTGGGCGGAAAACCCCGGGGTGTGGCAACTCAGGAGAACAAAAAGCGGACGTTGACTCATCAAGGTGCGGACCTGTTCCAGTAAGGGATTGATCCGCTCCTCAATTTTAAACAGCTCCCCTTTGGATCCGCGCCCAAAACTGGGCGGATCGAGAATAATTCCATCGTAGGAACGTCCCCGTTTGATTTCCCGGGCAAGGAACTGCGGCACATCGTCGACAATCCAGCGGATGGGGGCATCCTTCAGCCCATTGCGCCGGGCATTTTCACGCGCCCATTCGGTCATGCCTTTGGAGGCATCCACATGACAAACCGACGCGCCGCCCTGAGCGGGGGCCAGGGAAGAGCCGCCGGAGTAAGCAAACAGGTTCATGACCGAGGCATTCCGCCGTTTCGCGCAAGTGTCCCGAATCCATTTCCACATGGGCCGCTGCTCGGGAAAAACCCCCAAATGGCCAAAATCTGTAGAAGAAAGCCGAAAGCGAATTCCTTCGATCTCGGCCTCCCATTCCTCCGGAAGACGGGTGCGGCCATGCCATCGGTTTCCCTCCGCACGGTCAAAACGTGCATCGGCATTGGCCCAGACGGACTCCGGCTTTTCCGGTTTCCACACCGCCTGGGCGGCCGGTCTTTCCAAAACACAGGTGCCGAAGCGCTCCAGCTTGCGCCCCTCGCCGCTGTCCAGCAGCTCGTATCCGTTTACCCCGGCTCCTTTCATTAAAACCGCACGGTCACATTTTCACGGGCACCGTTGCGGATAATCGTGAAGACGGCCTCGGCACCGGGAAGTCCATTGAGCATTTCGCTGAGTTTTTCGCCTGAAGTGATCGCGGCATCATTCACCGCGATGAGGAGATCGCGGGCCTGAATTCCCGCACGCTCGGCAACAGAATCTTTCTGAACCTGAGCCACAAAGAGCCCTTCCCCGTCATTGAGGCCAAACAAATCCGTCAGTTGCAGAGAAATAGGCTCCACGCCCACGCCCAGAACCCGCGGTGCCCGCGGCTCCGGTGCGGCCGGGACATGCATCACCTCACGGCCCTCTCCCAGTGTGGCGCGTGCCAGCGTGGGGGCACCGTTGCGGATCAGACGCAGTTCCACGGTACGTCCGGCGGGGCTTTCCTGCACCAGACGCCGAAGCGCACGGGCACTTTCTACCCGGATGCCGTTATATCCAACCACAACATCATCCACCTGAAGTCCAGCGGCTTCAGCCGGACTTCCGGGCTGAACCGCTTCGATCCAGGCACCATATTCGCCGGGAAGCTGAAAGCGGCTGACCTCGTCGGCAAACACCTCGTGCAGGGCAACTCCGAGCATTCCAGGCGCATGAGTATGGGCTTCAACCGCCCGGGTCAGAGCCAGGCTTGAAAAAAAGGCAAATGAAAGAAAAGCGGCAACGTGTTTATTCAACATACAGGAGTCTCCAAATGATCTTTGAACGAAGTAAAAAGGATATATGCCGGGAACGGGACGGGCGCAAGAAATTTCCGGGGATTCACACCACCACGGGGACAAAGACGGGGACATTGCCCAGCCGTTCGCGCCCGCCCAGGAAGGACAATTCCATGAGGAAGGCACAGCCAACCACCTCCGCGCCCAGGGTTTTGCAGAGTTGGATCGTGGCTTCGACAGTGCCTCCGGTGGCCAGGAGATCGTCAAGGATGAGGACCCGGTCTCCAGTGGAGAGGGCATCGGCGTGAATTTCAAGGGTGGCATTTCCGTATTCAAGATCGTAGGAAATTTCGTGGGTGTTGAACGGAAGTTTGCCTTTTTTACGGACCGGAACCAGACTGACCCCAAGGGCATAGGCCAAGGCTCCGCCGAAAAGAAAACCGCGGGCATCCACGGCGACAATGGCATCAAGCTCTTTGTCTTGGTATTCAGCGATCAGCAGATCAATGAATGTCCTGTAGGCCACCGGATCCTGCAGGATCGGGGTGATGTGTTTGAAGACAATCCCGGGCTTGGGAAAGTCCGGGATGTCGCGGATGGCGTCAGTCAGAAGTTGAGAGTTCACTCACATTGCCATAGCACTGGGACTGCGATCCTTCAAGCGGGGTTCGTTAAAATCGTCAAACAACGTCTTCAACTTTTCCAAAGCGCTCTTTTGAATCTGACGGACCCGTTCGCGGGTAATAGAGAACCGTTCCCCCACCCTTTCAAGGGTTTCGGGTTCACGACCGTCCAAACCATACCGGTAATTGAGGATTTTCAATTCGCGGTCGTCCAGGTGATGGAGGAGTCCGCGCATGTTGGTGCGGACCTGAACCTGGTCCATGATCTCATATCCGTTCCGGCTGGCCGAGTCGGAAATCAGATCGGAGAAACTGCCCCCATCGCCATCGTCGCCAATGGGCGCATCCAGCGAAGCCGGGTTTACAGACATGGCTTTCCAGTGCGCAATGTTTCCGGGTTTCACCCCCATGTGCTCGGCTATCGCGGCGTTGCTGGGCTCCCGGCCATGCTGCTGCTGATAGTCGTGCATGAATGCCCGCATCCGGGTCAGTTTTTCCAGCAAATGGGATGGAAGCCGAATGGTCTTGCTCTGGTTGGTCAGTGCACGCTTGATGGCCTGCTTGATCCACCAGGCTCCGTAGGTACTCATTTTCGCACCCTTGTTCGGGTCAAAGCGTTCCACGGCTTTCATCAGACCGGTGTTGCCCTCGGCAATCAGGTCCATGAGCGGGACTCCAAGGCCCGCGTAGTTTCTGGCAATTTTCACCACCAGGCGCAGATTGGCCCGGACCATCTTATCAATCGCAGCCTGATCGCCCTGTTGAATACGAACGGCCAACTCGTTTTCCTCTTCCCGGGTCAGGAGTGGCTCGCTGGCGATGCTCCGAAGATAAGCTCGAAATGTACTGTCGTTTTCAATCATGATGTCCTCGTTGTTGTGAAGCGTTACGTATAAATAACGTGTGAAAATCCATCTGCTTACAAATGTTTTCTGAAATCTTCTAATTTTTCAGAATTTTCTGAAAATTATGACTATAGGCTTAGCACACTGTTTATGACCAAGTCTATAGATATTCGTTCAGAGTAAACGCAAAAAATTACAGAGGTACATTTTTGTTTTAATCCAGACTTACAACAACATTATTGTATATACGGTTCAAATCGGATTAACATTGCAGGCTTCTCCCGGCTCTGGTACGAATCGGGGAAAACCAAGGCAGGAAAACCTTAAGGAGTGAATCATATGTGTGGAATTGTTGGCATGGTTGGCCGTGAAGACGCCGT
Source organism: PVC group bacterium (assembly GCA_003565035.1). Classification (GTDB taxonomy): domain Bacteria; phylum Verrucomicrobiota; class Kiritimatiellia; order SS1-B-03-39; family UBA6053; genus PXAS01. The sequence goes on from PXDP01000381.1 coordinate 6,413, forward strand.
GAGTTACCTGATAGAAGGCCTGAAACGCCTGGAGTACCGCGGATATGATTCGGCCGGAATTGCGGTTCCGGCGCCGGGAGGGCTGAAAACGCTGAAATCCGTGGGGCGTTTGTCCGCCCTGGAAGCCCGGCAGACCCTTTCGCCGCTTTCCGGTCCGGTCGGAATCGGGCACACCCGCTGGGCCACGCACGGCGAACCCAGCGAGCGTAACTCGCATCCGCATCTGAACCAAAAGCAAACGATTGCCGTCGTTCATAACGGAATCATCGAAAACTACCTCGAACTCAAACAGTCCCTGCTTGAGGACGGGGTTGAATTTCTTTCCGACACAGACACGGAGGTGCTCACGCACCACATTTCACGCTGCGCGGAAGGGCGGCCCTTTCTGGACGGATTTCGTCAGGCCCTGGGCGATGCGCGGGGGGCCTATGCCCTGGGGGTCATTCATGCCGATGAACCGGGTGTCCTCTATGCCGCACGTCTCGGATCGCCACTGATTGTTGCCCGCGGTCCCAAAGGTCTTTTCATCGCCAGCGATGTTCCCGCCGTCCTTCCCCACGTCACCGAGGCCATTTATCTCAACGACGGGGAACTGGCCCGGATTTCCGACAACCGCGTTGAAATCTACGGACTGGACGGGTCCACCCGCCCGCTGGTCTGGAAGACGATTGATCTCGACGACACCGCTGCGGATGCCGGAGGGTTTGAAACCTTCATGCTGAAAGAAATTCACGAACAGACCCGGGTCCTGCGCGGTCTGCTCAGTGAATATGTCCCCGGCGGCGCCGGCACCGTTCTTCCTGATCTGCATTTGGATGCCGAAGGCTTCGCCGGCATCAGGCGAATCATGATTGTCAGTTGCGGCACCGCATACTATGCAGCCATGTACGGCCGCCTCCTGATCGAAAAATACACCTCCATTCCCGTGGAAACCGACCTTGGCAGCGAATTCCGCTACCGCGATCCGAAAATTCTGCCCGGGACCCTGGTTATCGCGGTTTCACAGTCGGGCGAAACCGCCGACACCCTGGCCTCCATCAAAATGGCAAAAGCCGCCGGGTGCCGGGTGCTTTCCATCTGCAATGTTGCCGGCAGCAGCCTGGTGCGGGAAAGCGATCACCTGATTTACACCCGGGCCGGGCCGGAAATCGGGGTGGCCTCCACCAAAGCGTTCACCGCCCAGCTCATGGCCTTTGCCATCTTCACGCTCCATGCCGCCCGCGCCCGGAACGAAATGCCCGCGGAGGAGCTGAAATCCCTTCTGCAGGATTTGCTCAACCTCCCCAATGCCATTCACTACGTGCTTGGACAGCGGAATGAAATCGAATCCATTGCCGGAAAACATCACGAAGGCCCCAGCGCCCTCTACCTGGGCCGCCGCTTTAATTATCCCATCGCCCTGGAGGGTGCGCTGAAAAACAAAGAGATCTCCTATCAGCACGCCGAAGGCTATGCCGCCGGTGAGATGAAGCACGGGCCGATCGCGCTGATCAACGAGTACCTGCCGGTCATCTGTATCTGCACGGACACTGAGGACGAGGTCGCGGAAAAAATGATCTCCAACGTGAAAGAGGTTCAGGCCCGCAGCGGCCGGATTATCGCCATCGCCACCGAGGGCGAAACCCGGCTGGACGGCGTGGCCGAGGACATTATTTTTGTGCCCCGCTGCCGCGAGCCGTTCTCGCCGATGGTCAATGTGGTCGCCCTGCAACTGCTCGCCTATTATGCGGCCAAAGCACGCGGAACCGATATCGACAAGCCCCGAAACCTTGCCAAGAGCGTCACCGTCGAATAGTCTTTTCTCATGTCCCGATTTATCATTCGTGGCGGAACCCCGCTGTCCGGAACTTTTGAACCCGCAGGCAACAAAAACGCGGCCCTGCCGATGCTGGCCGCCGCGCTGCTCACCGATCAGCCGGTAACCCTGCACCGGGTGCCCGACATCGCGGATGTCCGGGTGATGTGCGAGCTGCTCGCCGATCTCGGGGTGGACATTGCCCGCACGGGAAACGCACTCACCCTCCGCGCCCGCGATCCGGACCCGGACCGGCTTTCCAGTGAACACTGCCGTCAGATTCGCGGCAGTATTCTGCTGGCGGGTCCCCTGCTCGCCCGCTGCGGCCGCATTCACCTGGCCCCGCCCGGCGGGGATGTGATCGGCCGCCGCCGTCTTGACACCCACCTGCACGGGCTCACCGACATGGGCGCGGAACTCCGCATCGATGACACCGGCCTTTCGCTCCGCTGCGACCGCCTGGTGCCCGCCGACCTGCTGCTCGACGAGGCGAGCGTCACCGCCACCGAAAACCTGGTCATGGCCGCCGCCGCCACCCCCGGGGAAACCATTCTGCACAACGCCGCCTGCGAACCGCACGTTCAGGATGTCTGCCGTCTGCTTGTGGCCATGGGGGCGGTCATCGACGGCATCGGCACCAACCGCCTCATCATTCAGGGACGTGAACGGCTCGGCGGTGCCGAGATGGAGATCGGCCCGGATTATATTGAAGCGGCCAGCTACCTCGCCGCCTCCGCCATGACCGGCGGCACCCTGCGCGTGACCCGCGTGCACGACACCGAAATTCATCGCGTGATCCACCGCGCCTTCGCACGCCTGGGCGCGGGGTGGACCGTCGACGGACAGGACTGGGTCCTCACCCCGGCGAACCCGATGCGGGTGGCCGACGATCTGGGCGGGGCCATTCCTAAAATCGAGGACGGAATCTGGCCCGCCATTCCCTCCGATCTCATGAGTATTCTGCTGGTGCTGGCCACCCAGGCGGAAGGCAGCGTGCTCTTTTTTGAAAAACTCTTTGAAAGCCGCATGGTCTGGGTCGACCGGCTCATCAGCATGGGGGCACGGATTGTTCAGTGCGATCCGCACCGCGTGCTCATCACCGGACCCTGCCCGCTCACCGGTTCGCATCAGACCAGCCCGGACATCCGCGCCGGCATGGCCCTGATTCTCGCCGCCCTCGGTGCCCGGGGAGAGAGCATCATCGAGAACGCCCAGATGATCGACCGGGGCTACGAGCGCGTCGACACCCGCCTGCGCGCCCTCGGCGCCGACATTCTCCGGGAGGACTGAGCCATGCGCCGCCAGGGATTCACTCTGCTGGAAATCCTGCTCGCACTGAGTATTCTCGCGATCATGAGCGTGATGGTTTTCGGAAGCTTCCGCAGCATTGTCGAATCCGTCACCGCCACGGAAAACGCGATGGAGTCCCTGCACCACGGCGAAATCGTCTTTGAACAGCTCGTCAGTTCCCTGCGGTCCGCCGCATATTTCGACAGCAATCCCGCCGCCTTCACTTTTCTCCACGAACCCGGACTGGGCACGCCGCCCGACGACATGCTGAGCTGGGTCACCGGAACCATGGCCTTTCTGCCGCCCCGTTATCCGACACGTCAGGGCTTAAACCGTATTTTCCTGAGCATCGAGGAGATTGACGGCCAACGGGGGCTTGCGGTCAGCGCTTATCCGCACCTGCTCAATCCTGAGGACGATCAGGTGGAGGAAATTGAACCCTGGATGATCAGTCCCCGTGTAAAAGGGCTTCGGGCCCGTTTTTACGACATGCGCACAAACGCGTGGGTGGAGGAGTGGGAGGACGAGCGGCAAATCCCCCAGGTTCTGGAGATCACCCTCTTTTTGGAGCCGCTGGAGGAGCGGGGGCCGGTGCGGGAGCTGGTGCGCCGGGTGGAGATCCCGGTGGCCCGCATCAGCCGCGAGGTCCGGCGCGGACGCCGGGCGGTCGGGGAGTCCACCGCCGCGCCGCCGGAAGCCTCGGCACCGTCCCGTGAGGGGCCGGCCCTCCGCATGCCTGAGCCGCGCGGCGCCCCCGCCTCTCCACCCAATCAAAGGAGGCCGCAATGAAAAAAAACGGTTCCGCTCTGGTGCTGGCGCTGGTGACGATTGTCGTCCTCTCCGCCCTGGTCATGTCCTTTCTCTTTCAAATCCGTCTGGAAAGTGAGCTGGCCGGCCGTTACCGTTTCCGCATGAAAGCCCAGTCGATCGCCCGGGCCGGAACCGAATACGCCCGCCTTTTGCTGGTAAAATCTCTCCGGCCCGGCATCGAACCCCAGGAGGAGTATGGCGAGGCGTTTTTCATCCGTCTGCAAAACCTCAACCGCGGGCTGGCACTGACCAATCACCTTCACGAAATGGAGGAGGGATTTTTCACGCTCAGCATTCAGCCCGAATCCGGACGCCGCAACGTCAACCGGCTCGAACGCGCCGACTGGGAGGCGATGCTCGAATCCGCCGGGGTGCCGGACCGCCTGCATGATGCCCTGATCGACTGTTTTCTCGACTTCACCGATGGCAATGACCTCACCCGTCTCAACGGCGCCGAATCCGACGATCCCTTTTATGTGGAGCGGGGATACGAGGTCAAAAACGCCCCGCTCGAAACGCTGGACGAACTCCTGCTGATCAAAGGCTTCACCCGGGCGATTGTGCATGGCGGCAGCCTCACCGAATTCTGGGACATGCCCGAGGTGACCGTCCGCGGCATTGCGCCGCTGCTCACCGTGTATGGCGACGGACGCATCAACATCAACACCGCCTCGCCGGAAGTCCTCCGGACCCTCCCCGGAATCACCGAGGCGCAAATTGACCGCATCCTGGAGGGACGGCTTGGAATCGACGGCCTTGCCGGAACCGAATTGGACGGCTTCCGCACGCCGCAGGAGGCGGTGGCGTTTGCGGGCCTCCCCCCCGAAACCGCCGAACGCTTCACCACCGGAGAGCGCCGCTATTTGCGCATTACTTCGATCGGCGAGGCCGGCGGGGTCCGCAGTGCCGTCTGGACGATCTTTGAGCAATCCGGCGACAATTTCATCACCCTCTTCCACCGCGAAGAGGAGCTTCCTTAACCCTGAACCCTCGAAAACACCATGTCGATCCTGATCCACGATTCCATTGAATTTCATAATGCCGCCGCTCTGGAGCCCCGTGTCGGCGTGCCCGGTCTGGCCATGGTGCGCGTGCCCGCCCCGGTCCGGATGCATCTGAATGCAAGCGCACGCTTCACCGGAGCTGAGTCCACAGGGATCGAACTTCGCTTCGTGACCGACGCGCCGCTTTTCCGCATGGCCTTTGCCGCCCAGGACAAGGCCGTAAATCTGGAGGTGTACTGCGGCGATTTTGAAGTCGCCAGCCACTCCATTCCGGCCGGAACAAGCCGGATGATCGGTTTCACGCCGCCGGAGCACATGCGGAATTTTGACCTGTCCGGCACAGACACAGGCCCCTTTGCGCCCCATCTCTGGCGGATTGTTTTCTCCGGCGGAGGGGCGGCCTATCTGGGAACCGAGGCTCCGGGATTTTCGATCCGGCCGCCGGCCGCATCCGAAAAGCCCCGCATTCGCTGGCTGGCCTACGGCTCATCCATTACCCACTCCTGGAGCCGGGGCTATCCGCACGTGGCCGCCCGGGTGCTGGGCGTGGATGTGCTCAACAAGGGTCTGTCCGGATCCTGTCAGTTTGAAGCGGAACTGGCCGAGCACTTTGCCACCGGGGAGACCTGGGATCTGGCCACGCTCGAACTCGGCGTGAATGTGCGCGGTGTCTTCACAGAGGCGACCTTCCGCGAGCGGGCGTCTCATCTTCTTGACCGTCTTAGGGAAGCCCGCCCCGACGCGCCACTGGTTCTGATCACCCACTATCCGAACCGCGATCATCTTCCGCACAAAAGCGAAGGACAAACCCATGCCGGGAAGATGCAGGATGCTTTCGACGGCATTCTCCGCGAGCTGGCTGAACGAAATGATTCAAATCTGCATCTGTTCGAAGGCCGGGATATCCTGAAAAATTTTCAGGGATTGACGGGTGATTTACTTCATCCCAGCCAGTACGGCCAAATTCAAATGGGGTACAACCTCGCAGAAAAACTCCGGCCGCTGGTGGACCGGATCTAATCGCTCACCCCTCCGCTTCGCCAACGATCTCTGTGCCGACCCCTTTTTCGGTAAACAGCTCCAGCAGCAGCGAATGCGGGAGGCCCGCATCAATGATGTGGGTTTTGCGTATGCCCGCCTTGAGAGCTTTCACCGCGCCGGACACCTTGGGCAGCATCCCGCCGGCAATGGTTCCGTCAGCAATCAGCGCCTCCATTTCATTCAGGCTGAGCGTGCTGATAATGCTTTTCGGATCGGAAGGATCGCGCAGCAGCCCCGGTACATCCGACAAAAACACCAGTTTGCGGGCGTGAAGTTCGCGGGCCATCGCCCCGGCGGCTTCGTCGGCGTTGATGTTGTAAATATTCCCCTCCGCATCCCGTCCCAGCGGGGTGACCACCGGGACTTTTCCCTCATCCAGCGCTGCGTGAATCCCCGCCACATCCACAGAGTCCACATTGCCCACAAAGCCCCAGTCCAGTGTCCCGCCGTTGTCGGGCAGGGTCTCGGTATGCTTGCTCACATGAAAAATATCCTGCCCGCGCACCCCCACCGTGGGGGCATTAAAGCGCTCCAGCACCCGGCAAACCTGAGGATTCACTTCGCCGTTCAGCGTCCGCTCCACAATCTCCACGGTTTCCCGGTCCGTGACCCGGAGCCCGCGCAGAAAATTGGCGGGAATCCCCGCTTCGTTCATGTTGCGGGTAATGGCTTTGCCGCCGCCGTGCACCACCACGGGACGCATGCCGATGATCTCCATGAACGCCACATCCCGCAGGATATCCGCATAGGATTCTTCGGTGTCAATAATACTGCCCCCGAATTTCACCACCACCGTTTCCCCCCGGAAGGACTGAATAAACGGCATGGCCTCTATGAGCACCGCGGCTTTCTGAATCGCATCTTGTATCATCATAATTTTTCTCCTGAAAAAGGGGGGACTGTATAGAAGATCGCCTGCTTATGTCAATGAAACATCCCGTCGCGGTGCCTGCATCAGGGTGTAGGCCAGGACCGCGGTGGCGGCATTGATCGAATACGAATCCACGCCCGGCGGCATGGGAATGGTAATCCGGCGGCTCATACGCTCCGCCAGCGCGTCGGGCAGACCAAACGCCTCGCTGCCCATCACCAGCGCCACCCGGTCCGGCACCGACCGGAAACCGTTGAGGGGTTCCGCATGACGGCAAACTGTGGCCAGGGTTTCGAAGCTGTTTTCATGAAGGCGTTCCAGCCAGCTCACGTCCGGTCCGTTCCATTCGAGGATCGGCAGCGCAAACAGACTGCCCATGCTGGTGCGCACCGCTTTGGGATGCCAGGGATCGGTGGTGCCCACCGCCAAAAACCCCGCCGCCCCGGCCGCCAGCGCACTGCGGATTACCGCCCCGGTATTGCCGGGATCGCCCAGGTTCCAGCCCACCACCAGCAGGGTGCGCTCCCCGGGACGGATGAGGTCGGCGACGTCCGGCACCGGCGGCCGCCGCAGTACCGCAAACACGTCCCCCAATCCCCGGCCCCGCGTGAGATCGGCCATCACCGCATCCGGCACCGCGTGCAGTGGCAAATTCCGGGCGAGGGTTTCATCGACGATCCGGGAATTGCGTTCATTGCTCCGGCTCATAACCGCCTCCGAAATCACCACGCACTCCAAAGGGGCCTCGTTGCGAAAGGCCCGCTCCAGGCTGCGGTATCCCTCCAGGGTAAAGCGTCCCAGACGCCGCCGCGCTTTGGGAACCGACAGTTCCTGAATCTGATGCACGGCTTTCCGCCATTCCGGTGCGGGAGGCATCTGACGGTCCTACGCTTGTGAGGGGAGAGGCGGTGCGGTTACGTCCGGGCCGTCGCCCAGTGCGGCACTCAGGCGGCGGAGGCCTTCCCGAAGCGTGGCGGGCGGACA